>JADZAX010000140.1 GCA_020852405.1 Verrucomicrobiales bacterium | reverse complement strand
GTCGATGCGGTGCAGGACATGCCCCTCCCTGCGGGCGTCGGGCATCCGCGCGAAGCGGTCGCGGAGCAGTTCGAGGGGTGAGACGGAGGGAGGATCGGGGAAGTCGGACGGGTTGGGCATGCTCCTCGCTACCAACCGCAGTCAATAGTACAAGTTATAATTACCATCTTTACTCATGCGTAAGCCCTGCACCTTGACTCGTTTTCGCCCGGGATTAGGAAGGCTGGGATTTGCTGCGCAAGTAGAACCCCATCCCAATAATGCCGACTAGCGTGACCGCTATGCCTCCGGGAAACATCATAGTACTGTCGGTGGAACCCTTGACGATGATGGCTTCATTTGGATCTGCTGGATTGTAAAGAACCTCCACTTTCGGATCGACAATTTGGTCACCGGAAACCTTGGATTGGAAAAACTCTTTTGTCACATCGAACGTTAGCTGATGGACTTTGCTGGCCTCGGTTTCAAAGCTCACATCGAATTGGTAGGAACTTGAGCGGCGGCCCTTCTTCGACTTCCCCCCATCAATCATGCCTGGCACGGTGATTCCCGTGGACTCCAACCGTTGCATCTTCTGTTTTTCCTTGAAGCCGGCAAAGGTCAAGAAAGGCCCGCCCAGTGAGGCGATACAAAGGAGAACAATGATTCGAAACATAAAAATGGCCAAATTTAGAGTGTGATGGGTGGTCCATCTGAGATGGAAAACCAAGTTTTGGTAATTTTTCGGCTGGAAGGCAAGAATTTTTTTGGGTCATCATTCGACCTGCCGCAGTTCCAGCATGCGCACGTCAACCACCCCTTTGCCGGGAACGGTGAGCGCTCTCATAGTCAGTGTGTCTCGCCCAGCGGCGAGGGGAAGCCTACCCAGGGAGATCGGCTTGAATTCTTTGACGAGAGATTCACCTTTGCGCGGCACCCGGTCATTCTCGGCGCCGCGCAGCGGAGGATCATGGGCTTCGGTGATTTTTGCCTCGGTTCGTCCGGCCCGGCTCGCCAGCTCGATGGTGGATCCCACATCAGCCGGGGCGCAGGTATAGTGGAGGACGGCTTCGTAATTGCCGGCCTTGCCCACTTCCACATCCCACGTGATGCGGTCATCGGCGGCTCCGGTCCAGTGGGTGAAAAACGAGCAATTGGGGGCATTGGCGCTGCGTTGGATACCGCCATGGGGCTCTCCGTCCCGCGCAGGCAGCGGGGTCAACGGGGCATAGCCCACCGTGAAAGGACGGGGCCCGGCCGCCAGAATGGGAGCCACGTCCTTGCGGAAGTCATCCAGTTCGGTTTGCAGCCGGGTGACGAGGGCAGCATGGGTTGGTGCGACATCGTTCCGCTGTCCCGGATCCGCGACCATGTCGAAGAGCGCGCCGGTGTTGTCGAGACGGTATTGCTGGGTCCTCAGGCTGAACTTTTTGGCCCAGTGGGTGATGAGACTGCGGTCTTTCCAATCAGCCTTGGTCCCTCCTTCTAGCAGAGGCTTGAGACTGCGTCCGTCGAGTGGTTTGGTGGGGCCCGTGGGAATGCCGGCGAGGTCCGTCAGAGTCGGCAGCAGATCGATGGCCCCGGCAATCTGGGGCAGTCGTGTTCCCGGCGCGATGTGACCGGGCCAGCGGATCAGCAGAGGGGATCGCACCCCCCCTTCATCGACGGACCCTTTCTGTCCTTTCATGTCGTCGTTCCAGCGGGCGCTGTTGGGGCCGTTGTCACTGAAATAAAGAACGATGGTGTTGTCCGCGAGGCCCAGGGTGTCCAGCTTGTCGAGCAGGCGTCCGACATTCCAGTCGATGTTTTCCACCATGGCGAGCGCGGCGCGTGTTTTGGGAACGTCTTCTTTTTCCGGATCCCGGTGACGCATGGCCAATTCTTTGTCAGCGAAACGTTTCCAATACTCCTCGGGAACCTGCATGGGGGAATGGGGAGTGTTGAAAGGAACGTAGCAAAAGAACGGTCCTCTGCGGTGCCGCTCCATGAACTGCAGGGCGTGGTCCGTCAGGTCATCGGTGAGAAAGCCGTGACCTTGCACGGTTTCCCCGTTGTGGTCCAACGGCGGGGAGAAGTAGTCGCCCCAATGGCCGGAGCAGAAACCATAGTATTCTTGGAATCCCCGCGCATTCGGATGAAAGGGGTGCTGTAGCCCGTTGTGCCATTTGCCGAAAGCCCCGGTCGCGTAACCGGCCTCTAGAAAGGCCTGGGCAATGGTGCGTTCCGACGGATCGAGGCGCTCCTCGCCGGTCGAAACCCCCCGCACGCCGCCGCGCAGATGATAGCGGCCGGTTAGAAATTCCGCCCGGGTAGGCGAGCAAACCGGGCAGACAAAAAAGCGGTCGAACCACGCTCCGTCGCGCCCCAAGGAATCGATCCGAGGGGTTTGGAGATTGGTATTGCCGCTGATGGAGAGATCGCCCCAGCCCTGGTCATCAGCCAGGATGATCAGGATATTCGGGAGGCCGGTCGGCGAGGGGGCGGGTTCCGCCACCAAGGTGGCCGTGGGGAGCAGCAGAAGGACGGCAGCGCAAAGGAAGGCAGAAGGCGGATGCATGATGGGGAAAGTAGAAACCACCCCAAACTAGTCCGTCCCTCCGGTTTCTGGCAAGCCGCGTTCTCCCACTTGGCAGGGAACAACTCAGAGAGTGGCTTCGACCGAGAGTCTGACGCCTCCCCGGGAGGAAAATTCTCCCCGCACCAGCATCCTGCGGGGGCGGCAGGCGGAGGAAAGGTCATCGAGAATGCGGTTCACCACCTCCTCATTGAAGGCCGCATGGTTGCGGAATGCCGCCAGATAAAACTTTAATGATTTCGTCTCAAGGCACTGCTCATCCGGCACATACCGAATGTGGATCCGGGCCGAATCGGGCTGGCCGGTCACTGGGCAGAGCGAGGAGAATTCAGGATAGTCCAACTCGATGGTGTAGTCACGATGGGGACTGCGGTTGGGGAAGGTCTCCAGTTGTGCCTCGCCAGGGGAAGACGGCAGACGGTTTTCGGAGCGGCCGAGAAGGGAGAGGTTGCGTGCGGGAGTGGAAGAATCGCTCATGGCGGGAGTTGCCACCGGGGGCAGGGATCGGTGGAGTCAGTTTCTACGCGCATCCATCCCGGGCGCAAGCCCGCATTTCCTGGCTTCCCTTCGGAATGGGGGCAGGGCTTTCGTTGAGCTGCCGAGTTCAGGCAAATGCCGAGGAGGAGGCCCCCCGGATCAGCCCTACGAGCACGCCCTGGACCTGAAGCTCACGGGCCGGAATCAAGTCAGGAAAG
>JADZAX010000139.1 GCA_020852405.1 Verrucomicrobiales bacterium | reverse complement strand
GCAGCTTCTCCGGTCGAGGCCCGGGGAAAGGCGCAGATCGACAGCAGGAGCGCGGCGCAAATCTGCCCGGCGCTAATCCAGGATCGTAATGCTCGGGTGTTCATTTTCCCTGCGGGGCTTCCCCCGGTAATTTGGAGGCGTTGGTGGCTGGCGTTTTCAGGGGCGTGATCGTTTCGAAGTGCTTCGTCTTGAAATCGGGATACCGATGGCTCCCGTTGGCACCGTGAAAGGTGAGGCGTCGGGACGCGGTTCGTATCCTGCGGAAGCTTTACTACTACAACGGGTTTCGGATTTCAAGCCTGCCGAACCCGGTAGGACCTCCGGTATCGCGGCGGTGTTCCGGCAGGGACATTCGTGAACTCGGGGTCCGGGGCTGGAATGACGGAAATCGGAGGGGAGAAAATGGCGATCTACCGCCGGGTTTTGTCCCGTTAGTAGCAGGGCATCATTCAGGTCGGACTAACATAAGCCGTTCTTCAAACTAGGGGGCAGCGTCATCTTGAAAAAACAAGTCCGGGCAGTATTGGTGCGGGATCCTTGGTTGAGTGATTCTGTTGTCGCTTTGCCACCGGTGCCTCCGCCGATCTGAAACGGTCCGACCCGCATGCCCGATCTTCCCCCCGCCGAACCCGGCATTTCCTCCAGCATCGCGGCGGTGTTCCGGCAAAACCGGGTGCCCGGACTGGCTTTGAATGCCGTCGTGATCCTGCTGGTGCTCAGCTATTTCCGCGTTCCTGCCGTCGCCGACATGTGGGAGGCGTTGGGGGCCTTTAAGCTGCGTTGGTCCTTTGCCTTCTCACTGGTCGCCACCGTCTTCGCGGCGGCGCTGCTCCCTTCACTCATGCAATGGCTGATGGGAACGTTGCCGGCAGGGGGGCGCTGGCGGCGCATCGGGTTGCTCTCGCTATTTTGGGGATACCGCGGCATGGAGATTGATCTGTTTTACCAGGCGCAGGGGTGGTTTTTTGGCCCCGGTCATGATGCCCGGACCCTGATCGCCAAGGTGGCCGTGGACCAGTTCATCATGAGTCCCTTGTGGTTTGTGCCCACCGTGCTCATCGCCCTGCGCTGGGTGGACCTGGGAGGCTCCTGGGCCCGCACGCGGGCTTCTCTGGACCGGGTGTTCTGGACGCGCACCTGTCCCACAGCGCTGGTGACGAATTGGTTGGTTTGGATCCCAACCCTGTCACTGGTCTACAGTCTGCCTTCGGCACTGCAGTTCCCACTTTTTTCGGTCGTGATGTGCTTTTACATTCTCATCGTGACGCTTCTGGCCCGCCCGGAGCAGTCAAGGCGGGATCCAGTCGCCGGTGATTTTTAGGGCTCCGACCGAACCGGTGTCCGGGAGGCTACCCGGCGGTTCTGGAAAAACCGGGTGCGGAAGCTTCAAAGATGCTCGCCAAAGGCCTGGAAATGTTCCAATGGTCTGGCATCCATGCCCGCAAAGAATCCACTCCTCGACCTCTGGAGATCCGGGCGGCCGACCTTGAACGGTTGGCTGGCCATCCCAAGCATCCCCTCCGCTGAAGCGATGGCGCATCAGGGGTGGGACTCGCTGACGATCGACCTGCAGCATGGCTTGAGCGATTACGCCTCCGCCCTGGGCATGCTGACCGCGCTTTCCACCACCAACACCGTGGCCATGGCTCGGGTTCCCTGGCTGGAGGAGGGCATCATTATGCGGATGCTGGATGCCGGCTGTTACGGGATTATTTGCCCCATGATCAACACCGCCGGGGAGGCTCGCCGCTTTGCCCGGGCCTGTCTCTATGCCCCGGAAGGCAACCGCAGTTTTGGTCCCATCCGGGTGGGACTTCATGCCGGGCCGGACTATTACCAGAATGCCAATGAAGAGGTCCTTTCCATCGCCATGATCGAAAGCCGGGAAGCGCTTGACCAGCTGGATGCCATCCTGGATGTGGAGGAGTTGAAGGCCATCTACATCGGGCCCGCCGATCTGTCTTTGGCATTGGGGTGCGCCCCGAAATTCGATCAGGAGGAAAAGCCCGTGGTGGAGGCGATCGAGCGGATTGTGCATGCCGCCAAGGCCAGGGGCAAGTGGGTCGGCATCCACAATGCCACCGTGGCCTATGCGCGGCGCATGACCGGGCTCGGGGCGGACTTTGTCACGGTGGGTTCAGACCTGCGGTTCATGGTGGCCGGCGCGTCGGAGGTGGTCTCCGAATTCCGCCGCACCGGCGGGTCTGGAGGGAGCGGCGCCTACTGACGCACCATCGCTACGGTTACTGGCGGCATGAATCCCTTCGCCGATGGTTTCTGTCGCGGCCCGCAAAGGCACAGAATTTTCACTGAGCGACATGGGATATCGCTTGCCAAGAAAGGGGGGCAAGGAGAACTTCGGGGATGAAGAACCGAACCGCCGACCGCTCGATTTCCCGCAAGTCAACCCAGTCGCGTTTGGCGACCACCGTGGCAACCACCGCGGTGTCTTTGGTCATTCTCACGGCCGCCCAGGAGCAATTGGACGCCAAGGATCCCAAGGGATTGACCATCCGGCAGAACCAACCGCAAAACGGGCGGGACGCCGCGATCGACAAATATTTCGCCCAGGGATACAACTACTGCGACGCGTTGGTCCTCGCGGCCTTCTGGGGTGAAAAATCGGCGCTCGATGCCAAGTACCGTCTCGGCCAGAAAATGCTGGATTTCGGTCCGGAAGATGGATTGCTCCACATCCGCAATGCCCGTGGTGAGGCTTTGAAAAAGGATCCTTCGGACATGCCCTGCTGGTTCACCGATGGCGGTTACACTTTCGACGATGCCGAGTTGCTTGGACAGTATTGGGGCACCGGGATTGGCGAATCCAAAGCCACGATGACCAGCCTGCTTGTTGGCGGTCATGAAAATGTCATTCAAAAAGCGCTCCGATCGGCCAAGCGCGGTCAATGAGTCCCGCCGGTCACGGCTCCGCGCCGGTTGGCCTGGGCCGTTTGGGGGTGGAGATTGAGTTGCTCGCTCCCAAGGGGCGCAGCCGGGAGGATTTGGCGATCGCGATCGCCAGTCACCATGGTGGCACGGTGCGTCGGTTTTTTCACCCGCAGGGAGAACCGAGCAAAGCCCCGAACACCCCGTTTTTTGAAAACCTGACCCTGGGGTTTGTGGTCGAGGATGGGGCAGGGCAGACCCTCGCCCAGTGT
>JADZAX010000138.1 GCA_020852405.1 Verrucomicrobiales bacterium | reverse complement strand
TAAAGTTCGTAGCATCCAGAGCGCGGATCACCCGGGCGCACAGGAATGGGCTGGTTTAAAGCGTCCGGTAGACGTGTTCCAAGGCGAGCAGGCTGTAGGCGGTGACGAGGATTGGATTGTCCTCCATCCAGCGATTGGAGCCTGCGTTTTTCCAAGAACCATTCTGTTGCTGCTGCTCGAGAATCTGGAGGGCCAACTTTTCCGCCCACGGGATTTTTTCTCCATTGGCGAGGGTCAGCTTTTTCATGCCGGTGATTCCGAGGGCTTTGGCCATGGTGTGGTAATAGTAAAACAATCCTTGGGCTCCCATGCCGGGGTTTTCCGTCAGCGAGTAATTGGCCCCCAGCCAAGTCAAAGCCGCTTTGATCCGGGGATCCTCCGGCGACATGTCGGCATAAATGAAGCTCAGCATGCCGGCATAGGTCATGCTGGCATAGGACCGGAGAGCGACCTTGCCGTCTGGCAGTTCGACCTCACCGGCCTTGGTGTCGCCGGGGAAATAGACGAAACCGCCTTCGTCCTCCTTGCGCAGTCCGGTCTTGCCTCCGAGTTCTTTGACGGTTTTTTCGGAATTCTGGCAGCGGGACACGAAGCTGATGGCGGCGTCCCAGTCGAGGTCGGTGGACTGCAATTCCTGGGGGGCCACGTCGGTGAGGAATTTCTTCGCATAATAAAGCGCCTCCATGGAAAGCATGGTGTTCGAAAGGTCCGAATGCGGGCGGTTGCCGGCATAGCCGATGCCCCCGTCGAGGACATTGTCGGATTCGCCCTTGGTGTCGAAATCATTCTGAATGCTGATGAGGTAGCGCCGGGCTCCGGTGATGACGGGGATGTGGGCAGGATCACCGGACTGCATTAGGGCCATGAGGGAAAGCGCAGTGTTGTAAGTGCCCAGGCCCTTTTCGTAGATGCCACCATCCGGCTGGGCATGGCTGACGAGATAGGCGTATCCTTTGCGGATATTCTCCGGCGGGACTGCCCCGGGATCGCGACCAGGAGCTCCTTGGATGGCGGAAAGTGCCAGCGCGGTGAATGCCGGGATTTCGGGATCGCTCCAAGCGCCGGATGCGGCGTTTTGCTGGGAGAGGAGAAACTTGGTGCCTTTAGCAATGGCCCGTTCGATCTCCATTTTGAGCGATAGATTCGGCTCCGCAGAGGAGAGCTTGGGAGCGTCCTGGGCCGGCAGGAGAGGGACGCTGACGAGCGTCAAAAGGACGCTGAGGAACTGCAGACGGGTGGCTTTCATGATGATGGGGATGAAATCTATGGGGTGGCTACCGAGATGGAGAATCAATGCGACAGGCGCCGGATCGTGAGGGTGGCTTTGGTGCCGAGGGGTGGAATTTGTTCCGTCAGGGTGCCCCAGCGTTCATCGTCGTCATTTCCACTCAGGGCGGAGTTGAAGAGGGCATTGGGATCGAGGTAGAGGGCAATGAATGAGCCTTCACTTTCAGCAAGGAAATGCCCCTCGATGATCCGCGATCCCGTGTAATGCCACAGACCTTCCGGGCTGGGTTTGTTGTTCTTGATGTCGGTGATCCAGGCATGGACCGGGGAGGAACCTTTGCTGCCATCGACTGCTTGCCAATCGACGCTGAGGGAGACCTCCGATCCACGTTTGGCCTTTCCGGCGGGACCTTGGCGCTCTTCCGGCGGCAGCATGGGATCCAGGAGATCACCGAGACCGTCCTGGAAACGGCACAGCTTCAAGGCTACGGCCAGTTCCATGGGGTTGGCCTTGGTCACGAGCAGGCTCTCATGGACTTTCCCTTTCATGCCGACCAGGACATACTCCAGAACTCCCTCGCGCATGTTGACCTCAACGGGCAGACTGACGGTTTTCTCCGCAGCATCAATGATGATCTGTCCCAGACGGTAGGTGTGGTCGCCGATTTTTTCGACTTTGGGTGCTGCGGCGGGGGGAACTGCCTCTCCGGATGCG
The DNA here is from genome assembly GCA_020852405.1 of Verrucomicrobiales bacterium. Lineage (GTDB taxonomy): Bacteria > Verrucomicrobiota > Verrucomicrobiia > Verrucomicrobiales > DEV007 > JACKQE01. The sequence continues at coordinate 4,880 of JADZAX010000138.1, read as the reverse complement.
GCGGCGGAGGGCTCCTGGGCCGAAATGAAGCCTGCCGCAGCCAGCAGCAAAACCCACGCCACTCCGAGAAGGAAGACAAAAGGAGGAGGTGTGGGCATAGAGCTTCTACGGGGCGGGTTCAAGGATATTGGGGATCGGAGCCGAAGATGTGACATCTTTCTCCCGGCAATGTCCCACAGCCATGGTGGTAAACAAGCGGCTTTGGCAAGCCGCCGCCACCCAGCTCCCAACTTTCCACCCCCCGCATCACGCAAGGGCCTCCCTTTCACCAAGCCGGATCGATCGCCCAGCGCTGTGCGACTTCAGCCAATTCAGGCCGCAACGGCCAGTGATCCGGTTGGGGATCGATGCCTTCGTGCCTGGTGCTGGCGCCTTTCAAAGCCATGCAGCCGACATTGTTGCCAATGTGGTAGACGGCCTCGACTTCTTCCGGGCTGAGACGATTTTCCTCCGGAAGTTGGGCCATCTCAGTGACCTTGTCCTCGACCGCTTTGGTATTCTCGCCGGCTTCCTGGATGAAGGTGGGGACGACACATTGGACCGGCTCCTGAGCGAGGTTCCACTGGCAGGCAAACTGCAGCAAGGTCAGGCCGTGGCGGTCTGCGACTTGGCGCATTTTTTCGATCTTTTCGACGCCATGCTCGACCCAGCCTTCGGGGCGGTAGGTCCGGTGATCCCCCTCCCGGAAGGTGTGTCCCGGCTTCACATCGTCGTGGAAAAGTCCGCCATAGTCGACCACGCGGGTCATTACCTTGACACCGAACTCCTTGGCCGGTCCCAAAACGCACCGGCCCGGCCAGGGTTCGTTGGGATTGAGAATGATCATTGCCCAGTCCATGACTTCTTGGAAATGTTCAAAGCAATAGGCCAGATCGATCGCGAAGCCATTGGCCGGTCCGGGGGCGACGCCGGTCATTTCAGTGAGTCCGGTGTCGCGGAGTGCCCGCATGCCATCCCAGACTTTTTCACTGGAGTAGCCGATGGAATCCGGATTGTGGAGCATGATGAGGTCGAAATGGTCCGTTTGGCAGCGTTCCAAGGACTTCTCGGTGGCCATGCGCAGGTAGTCCGCGTAGTCACTTTCGCCGCGCAGAGCAGGGTCGGTGAAGCGAGGGTAGCCGCTGGAGCCGCGGCGCTGGCCGGTATAAAAATCGTGACCAATGGTCCCCACCAGACAGTAGGTGGAGCGGTCGATCCCGGATAAGGCATTGCCGATGAACTCATCCGCCCGTCCCACGCCGTAAACGTCGGCGGTGACAAAGGTGCGGATGCCTTGATCATAAGCATGTTGGATGAGCCGGGTAAACCGGTCCTCGTCGAGTTGTTCTCCGAAGTGCATGAAGCGCCCTCCGCTCCAAGTGCCGTAGGCTGTGCGTGTCAAATCCATGAGCTCAATGTGCCCCGGAAAGTGCAACCGTCAACCTTCCACGGGGGCGCGTGAAAACGCCTGCATCCAATTTCAAGGCTCCAGCCAAGTCCTTATGGATTGCCATTCCTCAGGGAGCTATCTGGCATGAGTTGCATGAGGGCATGAAACGTGGCATGTTTGGAAGTCGTTTCTGGATCCATGATCCCGAGCGGTCCCCGGGCCAGGGTGGCGAAATTGGTAGACGCGCCAGACTTAGGATCTGGTGAGCTTGCTCGTGCAGGTTCGAGTCCTGTTCCTGGTACCATTCCTTTATTGCATGACATTCCCTGGAGAAAACGACAACGCGTCGGCTTCGATTTTCCTTCCCTCCGCCTTTCACGGAGAGAAACTGGTTGAAGAGGTGCAGGCCGCGTGCCAACAAATGGGCCGGGGAGGACCGGTGCTGGCCTTTGTGTTTGTCTCGGTGGATTGGGCTCCGCATCTTTCGGAGTTGCTCGAAATCCTTCGTCGGGAAGGCGGGGTCGACAATGTCGTCGGCTGTTCCGGCGGCGGCTTGATTGGTATTGGTCAGGAGATAGAGCAGGCGCCCGGATGCACGATGCTCTTATTAAGGCTGCCCGGGACCCGGTTGCGGCGGGCCGAGATCACCTCCGGAGATCTCGAGGATGTCGCCAAGGGGGCTCCGCTGGATATGATTACCGGGGTTTCCCGGGAAGACTTTTCCGGTTGGGTGACGGTCGCCAATCCGATGCGGTTGCCGACGGACCTCTGGCTTGCCGCCTGGAACCGGGATTATTCCGGACTTCCACTCTATGGGGGGCTTGCGAGCTCCCACGGATCCGAGGATCCCTTTTTGTTTACCGAAGAAGGCCGGACCGATGCCGCCATGCTGGCTGTCCATTTTGCGGACGGGGTAAGGCTCGGAGGGGTGGTGAGTCAGGGATGCCGCCCCATTGGTGAGCCTTACATCGTGACCCGGGTGAATCAAAACATGTTGGTGACCATTGGGCAACGCAGTGCCTACGAAGTGCTGGAAGAGGCGTTTGACTCCCTTGATTTGGCGGACCAGTTCGGGGCCAAAGGCAATATTTTTGCGGGATTGGCCATTTCCGAATACAAAGACGAGTTCCGTCGCGGGGATTTTTTGGTGCGCAACATCCTCGGAGGTGATCCTCAGGCCGGGGTGTTGGCGGTGGGTGCTTTTCCCCGGGTGGGACAGACCTTGCAATTCCAGCTCCGGGATCGAAACGCGGCCGATGAAGATCTGCGGCTCCAATGTGCGGCCGCGCAAAACCGCTACGGGCAACCCTTTGCTGGTCTGCTCTTCAGCTGTCTCGGACGCGGACGGAATCTCTTTGGTGATCCCCACCATGACACGGCTGTCGTGGAAGACGTTTTTGGCCGCATTCCTTTGAGTGGTTTCTTTTGCAGTGGAGAGATCGGGCCGGTGGGAGGGCAGAATTTCCTTCACGGCTACACTGCGGCGACCGTGTTCTTCATGCACGGCTGATGTTTCTGCACGCCTGAAGTCTCCGGTCAGTGAATCTGAGTCTGTGCCGGGCCGCACCACAAACCTCGTTGGGCTGCCTCCCGTTGTGTGCTGACAAAGTCGCGGGGGCCGCCCACCACCAGTAAGCGGCCCCCGCATGTTTTGAGGAGGGATTTTATAGGGCAGGAGGCCGAAGCCTCCCTATGTCAGAAAGGTTTGTTTCTGTCGGTCCGAACGTGACAGAAAAAGTGGTGGTTTCTCAAAAATGGCGCCCTCCAAGGAAATCCCGAGGAAGAACCTGCTTCCCTTCAGGGGGGGAGCAGAGGGGTGGGAGTCGCCGACGCCAGGCTGGAGGAACCGTGGAGCAATAGCCTTGACGCCGGCGACAAGAGCCGCCATCCCGGGGGGGATGACGGCAAATTTTCACCACATTATCAGCAATACTGGATAGTTGAATTGAACTCTGCCTTTCAAGGTAACCGTGATCATCAGATTTCGAAGCTTTAGACAGTGGAGCGGGAGGGAAAGTCACAGGTTGTGAAAAAAACTTTTCTCGAAGGAGTCAGCTTCAACATTACTCGATGGCTTAAGCTGCTTAGGCAGGTTATTTCCTTGTCGGATCTGCCGCTTGGTCCCAATCTTCTTGAGGAAATCCCAGGGAGGAAGGGGGGATTTTCCGCCGTCCAGGGATTGGCTCCAAGCTGGAGTGTCGCGACTTTGGAACTCCTTGTCAGAATAGATGGCAGTTCATCACCAGTGTGATGGCTGTTATTCGCTGAAGAGCAGGAGAGAATCCCCGGACGGTTGGGAGTCCCATTCGCTCAGGGAATGGGAGCATTTCACCTCCTCAACCAACACCCCGAAAGAGTAGGGCACGTCATCAGGATTGGTCTATGAATGTTTTTCCCGACTGTCCCCCCTCGGCAATGCAGGCTTCTTCTCCTTGGTCCTCCGTCAGAGTCTTGGAGTCGTCAACCTGACTGTCGAGGAGCTGGTTTTCAAATCTGACTCGCTCCAAAATCCGATCCACTCGTTGAGGATCTGGACAGGTGGTAGCGGCTTCGACAATGCTGAGGAAAAGATCTTTCAATTCATTCTCCTGTTTGAGGAAGTCATCGTCATTGATCATGGGTAACCTCCTGTTCATTTCTGTCAGCGTCGTCCGGCAGCAGACTGAAAACTTCTTTGAATCGTTCCATGGCACGGTAGAGGCGCATCTTGGTGGCGCTGAGCTTCAAATCGAGAACTTCCGCGATTTGTTCCAGGGAAAGATCGGAAATGAACCTGGCTACAATCACCTCTCTGTCCTCGGGCTTCAATTGCAGGATTGCTGCCTGAACGCGTTCCCTTTGGTGAGCGGCTCCCCAATCCTGAGGCGGCTCCGGAGTGTCGACCAACTGAGTGTCCAAGAGAACTTCCCGGCCGCGTTGGCGGGAGAGTCTCTTTAAGCGGGAAAGGCATTGATTGTAAACGATCGAGAACAGCCAGGTTTTGAAAGAGGATCTGCCTTCAAATTGGTGGAGTTTATGATAAATTTTAATAAACACATCCTGGCTGACTTCTTCTGCGTCCGGAAAGCTCCCCAGGACTTTGGCGCAGGTATTGAAAACGATCCCCTCGTATTTGCGAACGAGGATCTGAAAACTCTGGGTACTGTGAGGAATTTCGTTCCGACACCTGCCTACAAGTTCTTCATCACCACTACTCTCGACGTCCTCTTCTTCGGCGGTTGAATTCACTTTGGCGGTCTATGAAGAATTTGGACAGTCTGTGGCAGGGTAAAGTCACCCCAGTTGGCGTTTTTTTTGGTTTTTGTGGAATATTTTTTCAAAATCGCTCGATGGGCGGCTAACTTTGTTTAGATTTCCAAAAAACCTTTGAATACGGTAGGTTTTTCGACGATCTAATGGCTTATTGCAGTTCCATTCCATGAAGAATTCGCGTTGTCCAGTTTGCTTGGCGGTTTTGGCCTTTGGCTTGTGGTATCCCCGTCCCAGTTCGGCCCAGGAGGAAGGTGTCTCT
>JADZAX010000137.1 GCA_020852405.1 Verrucomicrobiales bacterium | reverse complement strand
CGTCGGTCCGGTCAATGGACTCGCTTTTGCGGCGTCGGGTGCGGACCTTTTCACGCTGGGGATGGACCAGACCGCGCGGGTCTGGGACCTGCTTGGCATGGAGGCCATGCCCGCCCTGCCTCTCGGCGAGAAATCAGAAAGCATCCTGTTTTCCCCGGATGGTCGTCGCCTCGCGGTGGGAACCAGCTCCGGGGCCATCCGTTTTTTTGACATGGTGACGGGAAGAGAGTTGCCGTGCACCTTCACCCTCCCCTTTACCTGCCGGAAACTGACTCCCATCCCGCACACGGAACGTTTTTTTGCTTCCAGCCAGATGAGCGGAAAGGTGTTTTCTCTCGATTGGGAGGGTAAGGAGTGGGCTACCGAGTTCGAAGTACCGGGAGGCGAGGCAACTGCGGTGGCGGTTCATCCCGAGGGAAAGGATTTGGTGATCCTTGGCAGCGACACCGCTCCCTTCGCCCTTACCCTTCCGATCGATGATCCACGGGGTCAGGGAAAACGGCAACGACTTCCCACCAGTTTCACGTCGGACCGCGGGGTGGACATTTCGTTCTCACAAGACGGGCTTCACCTTGTGGTCCGGGGACAGGATTCGCTGCATACTCTGGCTTGGAAGGATGGGAAACTCGATCCCGTGGCCAACCACCTCGCCATCGCCGGGATCAGCAGCCAGCGCTACGGGGTCCGATTCTTGAATCACCCGGAAGCGGTCATCACCGGTCGGACAGCGGATCGGGGATCCGGGCGCTTGGATTTTTTGTCGATCCCTTCCCTGGAGCCGGAAGGAGGGTTTGCCTTGCCTTGGGCCGAAGTGAGCGAGTTGGTACCCGGGCCGCAGAGCCGGTTCCTCGCGCTGATCGAAAAAGAGGGCGACGTGCGCCTGAAGAGCCGCTCCGGAGTGGACATCGGCCCAGGCTGGCGGGCCAACTGGTCTGGCCTCAAGGTGAGAGGCAACAGCATGCATCCCTCAGAACCGATGGTGGCCCTCGCCTCGCTGGAGAACAAGATACGCTTTTGGCATTTCAGCGAGGATGCCTGGCTGGAACTGGCTCGTTGGCGGGTCGGCAATGCCAATGTTGACTCGCCCGGGAGCATCGCCCGAGAGAGGAGGTGGGAGGTGCAAAAGCCGGCCTCGCCAGTCATCTCCGCCGCGCCGCAGGGGAAGGCCGGGACGGTCTCAGCCCTTCATGTTGAGGAAGCAGGCCTCACCCTGCCCCTTCCCACCGGATGGTCCATCCTGGATCCCATGAGCCTGACCCTTTTCTCCAGAGTCGCGGAGTCGATCCTCGGATCTGATATGAGGCGGGGCAAGATCCTCGCGGGGATTTCGGCCCCGCATGGGAACCGCAGTCTCTGGGAAAGTCCAATCATGCTGATTGGGGCCTCCGACGAGATTCAGGGCCGCACCGTCATGAAAGGGTTGGATCTGCTGATCAGCATGATCAAAGGATGGGCTGAGGAGCTTACCAGGCTCTCCAGCACCGTCAAGAAAGCCAGTGTTCAGGATCCTTTTTGGGACGAAGCCCTGGCCATCGGGAGGGGGAGCGCCAGCCTCGAAATCGGAGGCAATGCAGTCATAATCAATTATGGAGCGATCCCCATGAAAAATCGGGTGGTGTTCATTCTTGTCTTCGGGGGGGAGGAGGCCTGGACAAGCGTTGCGGAAGTGCTTCCTGACATGGTGATTACCTCGGAAGAATCCCTCGGAGAAGATTTTCTCCGCTCGGCGCCCGCGCTTTTCGCGGAGACCATGGCCGCCAATGGTGACCGGGCCCGCAAGGCAGGCGCCTCGACCGCGATGAAACCTCTTTTCGACAGGGCATTGAGCGCTGCGAAAGAAGCCAGGGCAGCAGGCCGTTTTGAAGAGGCGGACAGCCACTATAGGGAATCTCTGAGGATTGCCGGGCCCTTCGGAGCTTCCGGAGAGCGCATGCCCGTTTGGATCGACCGGGAAAACAGTGTCGTCATGGAGCTTGGCTCCTTCTTGAGAAGCGACTCCCACCGCCAGGAGGCCAGAACCGCTCTGCTCGCCCAGCTGGAAACAATCAACCAATTTCCTCCCTCCTTTGCCGACTCCAACGGCGCCATCGTCGCCTTCCAAATCACCGCGCGAGAATTGCTCGCGGGACTGGCTCGAGATGACAAGGATCTCGAATCCGCGATGCGCGAACTGGATCTTGCGATCGCGGCAGCCCGCCACCTCGCTGACCTGACCCACGAGTCGGAGCGTCACCTCAAAGTATGCCTCTTGCTGCGGACGAAAGGTGACCAGCTTCGCTCGATCCAGCGTTTTCCAGAAGCTCTGCAAAGCCTCCGCGAGGCGGAGGATTATCTTGCTCACATGCCCGCCGAATCAAGGGGAGATCGGTGGGCTGCAGTGGCTTCCGACCTCCAAGACTCCCTTGCCCAGGCCGCCAAAGGAGCGGGAGATCCCACGGCAGAGCTAGCCACAATCGAAAAGTGGAGCCGCCTTGCGGAGGAACACCTGCCTCATACGGAGGGTGCATCCCGGTTTGACGACCAGTGGCGGCTTCTCAATTGCCGCAACCGGGTCGCGGACACCCTGGAGCGGCTGGCTCCGGAACGCAGGGAGGAAGCCATCCAATGGCGGCGCCGGGCCATGGAACTGGGGCTTTCTTTGGAACGCGAAAAGCCTCTCGCCCCGTCGCAGAGGACTTCCCTGCTGAACACCATCACCACGCTGTCCGACCGTCAATCCAAACTCGCCGAGGAACGATCCAAGGCCGGAGACACCACGGTGCTGCCGCTTTTCGAGAGCGCTTTAAAGGACGCAGAAACCGCCTTTGCCCGCCAACCAAAGACAAACACATATGGGCCCCTGATCGGCGCCCTGAAACGCCGTGCCGACCACTTCATGAAATTCAAGGAGTATGACCATGCCTTGCCCGACAGGCAACGGATTGTTGCACTCCGCCGGGACCTGGCCAAGCTGGAGCCGACAGAGGTGAGGCAAATGGACTTCTTCGCCGCCCAGCGCGAACTCGCCGATGTCCAGAGGCTCACGCATGATCTAACGGCGGCCCGGACCACGGTGGCATCGGCCATGGAAGGACTGCGCTCCCTGCTGGATGGAACCCCGGAGTCGCCCACCAACCTGGCCTCCAAAATGTCCGCTTGTTTCTACCTCGCCCGCCGCCTTGCCGAAGAGACCAAGGACAAGTCCGCCGCAAACGACTACATCACGCAGCGGGGAGTCCTGGTGGCCCGCTATTTTTCAGAGGAACCCGCCGCCACCCAGTATGCGACCGACCTGTTTTGGGGCAGCTGGGATCTGGCCAGTCTCAAGCGCACCACAGGTACCGCGCCCCCGGAAGAGCTGGCGGAACTTTACCGCAGCGCCCTCGCCGCCGCTGAGCGTCTCCGTGCCAGCGGCCGACTGACAGATCTCAATCTCCAGAAAAGTGCCGAAGGCGCCGCCAAATCCCTCCAAGAACTGGAGGCAAAGAAATGAGATTCCGCCATCGGCTGCATCACAGCAGATCCGGCAGGTCTTTTCTGATCATTTCGTCTTCATGACATAAACCCCGTCCCAATCATCACCCGGTGGATTCGCCCACATGTGATGACAGCGTTGAATCATGATCAGAGAGGGATTGGTCTCGACCCCGGGAAAGAGCCCGGGCCGGTAGGGTTCGACCTCCTCAGCCGATTCGAACCCTTTGATCGCACCGGGCCAGTCCTGAGCGAGGTAGCGTTCCATCGCCCGGGCGAAGCGTTCCAGGCAATCCACGGTGCCCGGCGGCAGGTCGGCCGTGAAACCCACCACCTCGTACATCGCCACGGGCAAGGTGCGGCCTTTGACGACCGTCTTGTCGAGATAGCGGAAGGCAATGTCATCCTTCGCCTTCATCGAAAGCCGCCGGGTTTCCCCCGTGACCATGGTGTAGACCCCATACGATTTGGCGCCGCTTTCACAGCGAGCGGCGAGATTCACATTGTCGCCCATCATGGTGTAGTTGAGCTTGCGTCGGGAGCCCATGTTGCCGATGACGGCGGGACCCGAATTCATCCCGATGCGGGTCTGCATTTCATGAACGATCTCCGGCCAGCCCCCCTGCCGGCGCCAGACCTCGCGCAATTCGATCTGGCGGAGCTGCATCTCGATGGCGGCGGCACAACCCCGGTGGGCATGATCGACGCAGGGCAAAGGAGCCCCTACCATGCCGACGATGGCGTCGCCAATGTATTTGTCGACCGTGCCCCCGTGATTCAACAAAATGTCGCTCATCTCGGTGAGATAGTCATTCATCAGGGTGACCAACTGCGTTGGGGTGAGCTTTTCTGAAAAACTGGAGAACCCCTGGATGTCACTGAAAAAGGCGGTGATCTCGCATTCCTCCCCTCCGAGTTGCGGCTCCTCACCGGAAGCGATCATTTGGTCGACAACGGCCGGCGCCACATAGCTGCTGAACATGGATTTGACCCGGCGGCGGGCCCTCACTTCGGCAACCAAACGGTCCACCAGGGTGATGCCGTGGGTGGCCACCAGACCAAGGACAGGGAGAAAGACCGGCAACAGCAGACTGGATCGGTTGAAGACCGCCTGTCCCACCCAGACATAGCCGAGAATGAGCAGAGTGGGCACCGTCACTCCGATCCAGACGGGAGCTTTCCGCACAGCCAGCAGACTGATCCAAGCCAGCAGCAACCAGCCCGCAATTACTGGGCCGCGGGGGGCACGAGTCAGGAAATCTTCGCGCAACAGAGAGTCGAGGGCCGCGGCTTGGACTTTCACCAGGGCGGTCAGGTTTTCCAGCGGGGTCGGCCCGAAATCTGTCAATCCGGCCGCAACCTGCCCGAAAATGAGGATCCGATCCCGGACCGGAGTCGGCAGCGTCCCGGTTTCACCCGCCGCAGCCAACTCCCGGTAGAGAGTGGCGTAGTCCGCCTGGGGGAGTCGCTCCAGATTGCGGAAATTGATCGTCAGTTTTCCCGCCCCATCGATCGGGATGCTCCGGATATGGCCCTCCGGACCGGTGATGCGAAGCGCTTTTCCCAGCTCCAGCTCCACGGCATCGGTCTGCAGACCCTGGCTTTGGAGAAGGGTCTGGAGAACCATGCTGGGAAAAAGATGGTCTCCGAGGCGCACCACCAAGGGCAGTTCCCTGCGCACCGGGTCGACCCGGCTGGAGGGCTCCACATTGACAAAGCCCGTCCAGGCACTGACCGCGATGTCGGGGATGGGAACCAGCCCGGTGTCATTGCCTTCCACCTGCCGGATGTCTCCAGTGACTTTCGTCAGCGCGGCGGTTTTGCCGATGTGATCTGCCGTGACCCGCCCTGACGAGAACACCGAATCATCGGCACTGGCTCCCGTGATGGCACCGGGGAACCACGCCAGTTCATCTGCAAAAGCCTGGTCCAGCTCCGGTTCCGACGGCTCGGAAAAGATAAAATCGAAGACCACCGCGTTCGGCCCGTGGGGGCGCAGTTTCTCCAGCATATCCCGATGAATGCCACGCTTCCACGGCCACCGGCCGATCTCAGCGAGGGACCGCTCTCCGATACCGACGATCAGGAGGCGGGGATCGGCCCGCCCGTCAGACGGAGCCCGGGCTTGGAACCGCCAGTCAACGGTGACATTTTCCAGCTTTTCGACGACCGGATTCGACCAAGTCACCCAGAGCCCGACCCCGAGGGACGGAGGCAGGAAGAGCGGCAGGAGCAGTCGCCATTTTTTTCTGATCCATTTCATGTTGAATAAGGTCCCGTTTTCGATTGTCAAACCAGTCGAACCCCCTCAAATTGGGGATCAATTTGTACCGAAGGAACCGAAAATGAAAAGCACGTTGTTTTTGGCCTGCATGGGCCTCTGCCTGTTGCTGGCCCCCTTGGCCAAGGCTGAGCCCAAGTCTGGCACGGTCACAGTCGCGGTCGGCGATGTCAAGGTCACACCCGCCGGCGGGGCCTCCCAGGCTCTGAAAGCCGGGGATGTTGTGGCCGTGGGCAGCAAGGTCACCACCGGTCCCCAGTCCCGGGCGGTCATTGTGATGACGGTGAAGTCGGCGATCCGGATCGCGGAAAACTCCGACGTCACCGTTGAAACCATCGACGAAGCCGCCGCCAAGCCCAAAGTGGTGCTGGACATCAAAGCCGGCAGCCTCGGGGCATTGCTCAAGCCCGGCCCGGACGCGCCGATGGATTTCCAGATCAAAACCCCCAGCGGCATCGCGGCGGCACGCGGGACTTATTATGCCGTGGCGGTGGAGAACGGAAAAGGCTATGCCCAAGTCAAGGAAGGCAAAGTCGAGATCATCCCAGCAGGACAGCCAGCGGCTGGTGGCAATGCCAACTGACTTCCAACGTATCGCGGGCATGACCCTGGCGGTGGGGCTGGCGCTCCCGGGTTCCGGTCAGGCCAATCCGCAAGGAGAAGCCGTGCGGCATGGCGCGGTCACCTTCGAGCGTGCCGATGGACAGCTCAAGGTGCTTCAGGCCACGGACAAAGCCATCATCGACTGGCAGTCCTTCTCCATCGGAACCGGTGAACTCACCCAGTTCGTCCAACCGGGATCCCGCTCGGCAGCCCTGAACCGCGTCCGGGGACCCGACGCCTCGCGCCTTGATGGCGCCCTCCGGGCAAACGGCCAGCTCTACCTCCTAAACCCTGCGGGCATCATCATCGGCCCGGGGGGGACGATCGATGCGGCAGGATTCACCGCGAGCACACTCGATCTGCCCGATGCGGAATTCCTCGCCGGAGGCGACCTCCAGTTCCGCGGCGCCAGCCAGGCCGGAGTTGTCAATCTCGGGAGCATCACAGCTTTCGAGGGCGATGTCTTTCTCATCGCCTCCACCGTGGAGAACGCGGGCACGATCCGTGCTCCCCAGGGAACGGCTGGACTCGCCGCGGGCAACGACGTTCTGATCCGTCAGTCCGGCGACGAGCGGGTCTTCGTCCGCGGAGCCAGCGGCAGCCATGGGGATGGGGTGAAAAATACCGGCACCATCGAGGCCAACATCGCGGAATTGAAAGCCCACGGCGGCAATGTCTACGCCATGGCGATCCGCAACGAGGGCCGGATCGCCGCCACGGGCATCACCAAGGAGGGAGGGCAGATCTTCCTCCGCGCGCCGGGCGGCAAAATCAACACCACTGGAACGCTGAAAGCTCTTCGGAGTGACCATTCCGGAGGCCGGGCCATCGTGGACACGTCCCCCGGAGGCACCACCGAAGTGGGAGGCACGGTCGAAGTCGCCGGCGAGTCCGGCAAGGGGGGCGAAGTCCAGATTCTCGGCCAGGAGATCCAGGTGATGCCGGGTGCGGTCATCATCGCCGATGGACCAGCCGGCGGTGGCAGTATTTTCATCGGTGGAGGCCCCCTCGGGCAGGATGCGGACAAACCCAACGCGCAGAATGTCACCATCGCCCCCGGGGCCGAGATCCGGGCCAATGCCACGGGAAATGGTTCCGGAGGGCAGATCGTGGTTTTTGCCGCGGACACCCTGCGTTTCGAAGGCCATGCCTCCGCAACGGGCGGTCCTTTGAGCGGCAACGGTGGCGCTGTCGAACTGTCGGGAAAAAACCGGGTCATCATGCCCGGCTTGGTCAGCAGTGTGGACGTGTCGGCGCCTCGCGGAACCGGCGGCTCGTTGTTGTTCGACCCTATTGATGTTTCGATCCAATTCGGATTTGGAGGAACCATCACCGGAAGCCCGGTGAGTCTGAACACCCTCTATGCCGACGATATCGCCACCTTTCTGCAGTATTTCGGATCCTTGGTGATCGACACCTCCTCGGGTACAGGCACTCCGGGAGATGGTGACATCACCGTCCAAACCAACGCCACCATTTCCTGGAATTCCGGCAACCAGCTCACCTTCAATGCTGAAAACAATTTCACGATGAACGCCTCGACCGCCATCCAATCGCTCGGCGGGGGTAACGTGACGGTGAACGCCGCGCGGGCGATCACCCTGAATACCGGCTCCGGCATTACGACCACGACCGGATCGATCTTTCTCAATGCCAACCAGGGACCGCCGACCGAAGGCAACTTTGTCGGGATCACTCTCAATGGAGCCACCTTGAATGCCTCCGGGTCCGGAAACATCGAACTGCACGGCACCGGAGGCGACACCGGAAACTCCAACGTGGGTATTCTCCTGCAGAACTCTCTCGGCCAAATCCAGACAACGGACGGGGACATCATTCTTCACGGGGTCGGAGGGTCCTCCACCGGAACGGGCAACCGGGGGGTGGTCATGCAGCAGGGCAGCAGCGTGCGGGCCACCGGAAGCGGCAATATTTTCCTCACCGGCGGCGGCGGAGCGGCCGGCAGTCAGTTCAATGACGGCATCCTCCTCAGCGATGCCTCCACGCTGGTGGAAGCCTCCACGGGATCCATCCAACTGATGGGAACGGGGGGAGCTGGCTCCAACCACGCCGGGGTCGGGATCACCGCAGGCGCCGATGTCAGATCCACCGGGACGTCCGCCACGACCGCCACCCTCTCCATCACCGGGCTGACCAATACCGTGGGAGGCACCGATACCAAAGGGGTCGCCATCGTCACCAGTGGAACGGAAGTCACTTCCCATACGGCCGACATTGTCATCAATGGGAATGCCGGCAGCGGGGCCAACCTCTCCGATGGAGTCTACCTCCGGCTGGCCCAGATCAAGTCATTGGGAAGCGGCACCGACGCGGCCACAATTTCGATCACCGGAACGGGAGGCTCGGGTGCCGGCACCAAATCAGGGGTATCCATCAGCGGAGTCGGGACCGAAGTCCGCTCGCTGGGTGGTGGTATCACGATTCAGGGCGGAGTTGCCTCCGGGAACAATAGAGGTCTCACGTTGGCGGAATTTCTGATTCAGGCGGGGTCCGGAAAGATCCATTTGCAAGGGCAGGGCAGCGGGACCGGAATGGCGATCGAGGCGATCGTCCCCTCGGCCACACTGGGCAACGGAAACGAAACCTTGATCCTGGAGTCCTTGGGCGGGAACGTCACCCTCTCCAATGCGGTCACCACCAACCAGCTTCAACTGCTTGACCATGCTGGTGCCGACGCGGTCGCTTTCACCCTGACGAATGCCGCCAATGACCTCAACGTGATCGCCGGAAAGGGCAATGGCCCCCTCGGTGCCTTGGGAAGTCTGGATTTTTCCGATCAGGATGGTTTCACGGTCGGCAGCGTTCTCGGAGTGAACGGAATCACCGCTTCCGGGGACGTCATCCTGACTTCCATGGGCGGCACCGAGGCGATCAACATCTCTGGCGGCATCTCTTCGGATGGCGGGCTCATTGGCATCACTGGTTATGACATCGCGGCCACCCTGAGTCCCATTATCAACACCGGCAGTGGCGAGATCACTTTCGACGCCACCCGGTCGATCACTCTGAAAAACGACGTCTCGGTCTCGGCGGTGGATGGTGCTATCTCCATGAATGCGAACGTCTCCTCTCTGGAGTATGGCGGGTTTTCCGGCATCGTCATCGATGGCTCCGCTGTCAGCACCTCGGGCAGTGGTGGCATTTTCCTGACCGGCGGTGGAGGCAATGCGGCGGTGAGTTCACCCACGGGAGTCGATGGCATCCGGCTGACCAATGGATCGACGATCACCTCGACCGGCACCGCGACATCAGCCGGTGACATCTTACTCGTCGGCACAGGAGGCAACGGGGATATGGCCAATGCCGGCGTCCGCATCACCGGGACCGGCAGCAGCATCGGATCGATCGACGGCCTCATCGAAATTTACGGTTATGGGATGGACTCCACGGTGGGGCACGGTGTCGGGGTGCTTCTGGAGAACCATGCCGTCGTGGAGTCCTCAGGAATGGCGGAAATCATCGTCGAAGGCAGCGGTGGGGGCATCGGTTCAGGCAACATCGGCACCTTTCTCGACAGCAATGCCGCCGTCCGCGGCCTCGGCGCCGGGAATCTCACGATCACAGGCTTCGGAGGCGACGGCAATGATCAAAGCGACGGAATCCGGATGGGATTCGGCACCACGGTCAGTGTGTCCAACGGTCTGCTGACCATGAACGGCACCGCCGGGCCGATCCTTGGTAAGGGGCTCGATATTTTTTCCACGGCCGGAGCGATCGGTGTCACTGGAAGCGGCTCCATTGACCTTACCGGCAGCGGCACCGGGGCACCGGGGGTTGACCTGCAGAATGCGTCGGTCGGTGGCAGCAGAGCGAACTTCGTTAAGATTCTCTCAACCGACGGAGGGATGCTGCTTGGCAGCGAAACGACCGCGGCCAATGACGTCACCCTGCAGAGCATGGACGGACTGCTCCACGTGACCGCGTTGGTCACCTCGCTGGGAGGTGACCTTCTCCTGAAAGGCCCCCAGATCATCACCAGCGCGGATGTGTCCGCCGCCGCCGGTGAACTCCAGTTCGCCATCGACGACCTCGGCACTGCCACCAGCGGCTCCATCACCATCAATGCCGGGTTCACCGGAGACACGCTGCATTTCTCGGGAGGGGCCGGCGCGGGAGACCAACTCACCTTTGCCGGTCAGGCCGGCCCGGTATCCATTCAAGCCGACACCTTGACCGACATCGAATTCCTGACGGGCTCCGCTTCCCCCAACGACCAATTCGAAGGACCCGCCCTCGCGGCCATTTACCAATTCACCGGACCGGACACCTTCTCCGTCGGCCCGCTTACGGTCTCCAGTTTCGAGAACGTCACCGGCGGGGCGGACGATGACGTCTTCTCCCTGATCACCAGCACGGCTTTCCTCTCCGGACTCCTTGACGGGGGCGACGGCGTCAACGAGCTCGACTACTCCTCCTACCCCACCGGAGTCGCGGTGGATCTTGCCCTTGGCACCGCCACCGGGCTGGGGGGTGGTTTCGTCAACATCAGCACCTTCAACGGATCCCCCAACATCGACACCCTCACCGGACCGGGAACCGCCTCATCCTTTGAGTTCTTCGCGTTGGATACCTTCCACATCAATGGCAGCATTGATGTCTACGAGTTTGAGAATGTGATCGGAGGAGCTGGAGACGATGATTTCAAATTCCTTGCGGGCGCCGGATTGAGCGGCTATTTGGACGGCGGCACCGACTCCAACGGGAATCAGATCGACTACAGCCTTTTCAATGCTCCGGTGACCGTCAATCTCGGTCCGGTCCCCAGTCCTCCAGCGCCCGCCCAAGCCACTGCCACCGCTATCGCCGGAGGCGTTGCCAATGTCAGCCGGTTCATCGGCTCCACCGGCCCAACCGACACCTTCCTTGGTCCGCAGGCAGGCAGCACGTTCAACATCACCGGCCCGGATGCGTTCAATGTGGGGACCTATACCGCAACCGCTTTTGAAAACCTGACCGGGGGTGGCGGGGCCGATGTCTTCAATGTCCTGCCGGCAGGAAACTTGCGGGGCCTGCTCGACGGCGGTGGCGGCGCCAATACCGTGAACTACTCCTCGCGGGGCAGCGCGGTCACGGTGGATGTCGGCGCCGGGCTCGCCCCCGGCTTCGCCGGATTCCGGAACATTGGCAAATTCATCGGCACCAATGGAAGTGATCTCCTCATCGGAACCCCTCAGAACGACATTTTCAACATCACCGCGGACGCCGCCGGTTCGCTCAATGGAACCACCCTGTTCGAAGCCTTCGACCGGCTGGATGGGATCGCGGGGAACGATCAATTCAATTTCCTGAACCAGGCCCAGGTGGACTACGTCTTTGGCGGCAATGGCTCGGACCTGCTCTTCATCAATGACTCCAATTTCACCCGGGGAGGAATCTACAACATCACTGAAGGCAGCATCACCCGGAATCCCTCCTACAACTTCAGCTCCATCGAAACCGTCCGCCTTCTGCTGGGTCCCGGCAACGACACGGTCAACACCCGGTTCACCAGCTTCTCTCAGATTCTCGATGGTGGAGGCGGCTCCAATATTCTCAACCTCAACGGCAGCCAACGGGGAGGCACGGGCCAGATCAGCCAAGGCGGCTCAGGTTCGGTCTCTTACAGCAACTTCAACACCACCGGAACCTTGCCGGACGCCGGAGGCTTGCTCCAGTTGCAGTTGGATCTTAGTCTCGGCATTCTCAATGGCCAGCAGCCCCTGGAGCCTTTCACGGTGCAGAATCTGTTCTCCAGCGGCACCCCGCAGGGATTCAATTCCCTGACCGGACTCCTGGGAGGCGCCTTCGCGGGAGCGGTTGCCGGACAGTCGGCGGTGCTGTTGATCGACGGCACGTCCTATCTTCAATCCAATGCCTTTTCGTTGGACGGTCTCGGCTTGACCCCTTCCAACTTCATCCTTCAATCTCTTGGCAACCACCTGCTGGTGACGAGCCAACTCGAGCTGCTCCAGGCGTTGGAAGACCTTTCCGGCATTTTCCTGACGTATCCCGATGGTGCTTTTGGCATGGATCTCAGCGGCCAGCCGGTGCCGGCACCGCTGCAGGCGCTGCTGATGTCACACCTCCAGGCAGCCGCGGCCTTCGAACTTTCCCAGGCTCTGGAAATCCAGCTGGTGGTTCTTTTGACTCCGAATGACGGAGCCCTGACCATCGACACCAGCGGGCAGGCGCCCCCCCAGGCGATCCTGGTGATCCTGGCCAGTCACCTCACCGACACCAGCTTCGGCGAGCTTTCCGCCGCCCTGGATGCCGGAACCCCCAACTGATTTTCTGCATGCCATTGTCTCCTCCCATACACCTTTCAGCCGCTCTGGTGGCCAGTTTGCTGGCCTGCGGGTTGGGGAATGTCCGCGCCCAGAGCGATCCCGTGGCTCGAGCCCAGGCGGAGCGGCAGGCAGCCTTGGCCGTTTCTGAAGAAGGAACCACCGGCACGGAAACTGAAAAGGCCGATCCCAGCCAGGACCGGACCCCGCTCGGAGTCGACATTGCCGCACTGAGACTGGTCGCCCATCAGGAGCGGGTCGACACCGTGGCCGCGCCGGGAGAAACCCGTATCGAGATCGATCCGGCGATCGCAGCCCCCAAGGGACTGCCCCCGAGTCTGGAAAAGTATCTGGACCAACCACTCTCCATGGCACTGCTGGCAGAAATTGCCCAGAATCTCATTCAGCTCTGGCGCGATACGGACCACCCGCTCGTCGATGTCTATTTCCCCGAACAAAACATCACTCAGGGCCGCCTTCAAATCGTGGTCCGGGAAGCTGTTCTGGGAGAAGTCCGGACGGAAGGAGTCAAGCACGCCTCACCGGAATATCTCAAGAAGCAGATCCGGATCGCCGCCGGAGAACGGATCAGCCGCAAGGTGGTGGAGGCGGATCTGGACTGGCTCAATGAAAACCCGGCGCGCCGGGTCGATCTTATTTATGCCCGGGGGGAGGCCGACGGCACCAGTGACATCATCCTCAAAACCGACGAGCAAAAGCCGGTCAACTTTTACACCGGATTCGCCAATACCGGCCTCGACTTGACCGGGGAAAATGAATGGTCCACCGGGGTGAACCTTACCAATCTGCTGCACACCGAACAATCACTGGGATATCACTTCAGCACGGATGAACGCTTCGAACGGTTGCGATCCCACTCTGTTTTCTACCAGCTTCCATTGCCCTGGCGCCACACGCTCAGTCTCATCGGCGCGTATGTCTCAAGCGAGGCCCCGGGGGATCCCACTACCTCTCTCCTCCCGTTGGACCTGATGGGCGAAAGCATCCAGGCCACGGCGAACTACCGCATCCCCCTCCCCCGCCGCGGTCTGCCGATGCGGCATTACTTCACTCTCGGAGCCGACTACAAAAGCACCAACACCGATCTCGTGTTCGGGGGCGAATCGGTGTTCGACTCCTCCGCTGCCGTCGTCCAGTACCGCGCCGAATATGAGGCCATCCTGACGGACAAACTCGGGCAAACCAGGATCACCCTGGCCGGAATCTACGCTCCAGGTGATGTCCTCCTTTACAATGACGATGCCAGCTTCGCCGCGCTCCGGGAGGGGGCCAGCGCCGACTACTGGTATGGCACGGCGGCATTGGAGCGCACGATCCAACTCCCCTCCCGGTTTCTGCTCCAGCTTAGGGCGACCGGCCAATACACCGATTCACGGCTCATCTCCACCGAACAGGTCCTCGCCGGAGGCTACCTCACCGTAAGGGGCTTTGACGAAAACCTCGTCCGCGGCGACTACGGCGTCATTGGCAATGCGGATCTGATCTTCCCGTCTCTCGGCGTGCTGCACCAATGCTGCCCCCAGATGGATGACAAATTCAACCTGCTCCTGTTCTATGACGGGGCTTGGCTGGGCAATGTCGATGCTTCCGAGACCGAACCCGGTCCCTCGCTCCAGAGTGTGGGGGTGGGCTTCACCTGGCGCTTCGGGGAAAAAGCCCAGGCCCGGGCGACCTATGGCTGGAACGCCGGCACCCGCGGGCTGGCCGAACCGGAAGCCATCAGCGATGGCAAGCTGCACTTCGGGGTCATCGTGACCTTTTAGAAGGAGCCCTCGGTGAAGCGCAGACCGCCTGCGGCGACGGTACAGGCTCGCCTTACGGACCGAGATGATTCCGTAGCGGGCGAACTCAATACAACTCACCTCGTTGACGATGCAAAGGATCGCAGTGGGACGCTCATAGTCGGAGGAGACCTGTTGCCCCCAGCAAGGAGCTTGAGGAGCAATGGAAAACGCCAAGATCATCCCATGGGAAAGGGACAACGGCCGGGCGGCCCCGCGGTAACAGCGACTGCCCGCCATCGACCGAGTCGGTGCCTGGGACAGTCAAGAACTTCCTCCTTCAAATGCCCCGTCCCTTTGTGCGCGCCCCCTTCGACAATGAACCGGGCTCGTCTCATCATGAGGGGATGGTAGCAAAGTGGGGAAAATGGTGCAAACTTTTTTTTACACTCTCGTCCCTTTATAAATCTCTACCACGGCGCGACTTGTGCGGGTGCCCTTTCATTTACTCCGGCGAAGCCGCACTCGGGCAACCACTAGCACGAGGCGTGACGGGAGCGGTCGTTTGCCCCTCGGCTTGGTGGCCGCTGAGTTCACCGACAAGCTAGCGACGTGGCCAACCTTCAAACCCGGTTAAACTGAACAGGCCAACTCGTCAGCCATGAGTAAACCGGATCTACATTAATGCTTCTAAAGGTCTCGTATTCACCGAACACTGGAAAGCATTTTGAAATTTCAAGACTCTGTGCCCCG
>JADZAX010000136.1 GCA_020852405.1 Verrucomicrobiales bacterium | reverse complement strand
GGAGCCGGGCCGGGTGTTGTCAACGCCGGTAGGTCAACAACCGTCTTCCCCATTCCGCGACCACGGTGACGAGACCCAATCCCACGATGAGGAGCCACTCGCCGGGGGAAGGTGGGCGCAAAGCGAGCACTTTTGCGATGGCGGGCACCTGGATGGCCAGGGCGACGAGGGCCGCGCAAATGGCCAGAGCGACCCAAATGGCCGGATTGCGCATGACCTCGCTGCCCCACCAGGAGGACCGTTTTCCTGCCATGTTGAAGACCTGGAATAGCTGCGCCACCGTGAGCGTGAGAAACGAGACCGTGACGGCATCGGTGGGGGATCGGAGGAACCAGCGCACATCCAAGGCATGTGCCGCCAGTGTCGCCAGAGCGATCAGGGCGCCCGAGGCGAGGGCCGCACGCCAGTCCCGGGGCCTGACGATTGGTTCACCGGTTGGCCGGGGAGGCTCCAGCATCAGGTCGGTTCCGGCCGCCCCCACTCCCAGCGCCAGCGCAGGGAATACATCGGTGACGAGGTTGAGGAACAGGATCTGCAATGGCAACAGGGGAAGCGAGGCCGCGAAAGCGGTGGCAAATCCGACCACGAAGATCTCCGACAGATTGCAGGAAAGCAGGTAGACGACAAATTTGCGGATGTTGGCGAAGATGGCACGACCCTGGGCGATGGCGACGACAATGCTGGGAAATGAGTCATCTTTCAGCACCATCTCAGCCGCTTCGCGCGCCACTTCGGTGCCGCGCAATCCCATGGCGATGCCGATGTCGGCCTGTTTGAGGGCCGGGGCGTCATTGACTCCGTCACCGGTCATGGCCACGATCGCGCCAGAACGTTGGTGAAGGTGGACGAGTTGCAGCTTCTGCGCGGGAGTGACCCGGGCGAAGAACACGGTGCGGAGGATTCGGTCCCGGATCTCCGCGGACATGTCTTCCGGGGCTGGAAAGTCAGCTCCCCTCAGGGGTGGAAAGTCGGTGTCCCCGGAAATCAGTCCGATTTGCCGGGCAATGGCGGCTCCGGTCTGGGGTTGGTCACCGGTAACCATGATGACACGGATGCCCGCGGCCTGGCATTCCCGGATCGACTCGGCCACCTGCGTGCGGGGAGGATCGATCAAGCCGCAGAGTCCGGAAAACTCAAGGTTCTGGAAGGAATCCCCGTCGGGCTGGTCCACGGTATTTCCGGCAAAGGCGAGGACCCGCAATCCCTCGGAGGCGAGTCTTTCATTCTCCCCTTCCCAGTGGAGGCGATCCTCTCCGTGGATAGCGCAGGCTTCGAGCACTGCTTCGGGAGCTCCCTTGAGCGCGATGAGCCATCGGTTCGGCTCCTCAGTCTGATGAATCGTCGTCATCAGGCGTGTCTCCGCCTCGAAGGGAACTTCCCGGATGCGAGGGAAACGCTTTCGTTCCTCCCCAAGTGACATTCCGGAGCGGGTTGCGGCGGCCACCAGAGCACTTTCCAGCGGATCCCCCACGCCCGGTTCATTCTCTCCGGCACCTTCATCCTCGTTGTTGCAAAGAACCGCGAGCCTGAGGAGGTGTCGCAGACTTTCGGGAAGCGGATCGCGCATGGCCTCCAGACTGATCTTACCAGCTCCGGGAACGATCGCGACCACGGCGCGGAGGCGGTTCTCGGTCAGAGTCCCGGTTTTGTCGGTGCAGATGATGCCGGTGGCGCCGAGGGTTTCCACCGCAGAGAGCCGGTTGATCAGGGCATTGCGCTCCGCCATGCGCCACAGTCCCCGGGCGAGAGCGATGGTGGCCACGACCGGCAGCCCTTCGGGAATGGCCGCGACTGCGAGCGCGAGGGCGGTCTCGGCCATGAGATAGACGTCTTTTCCAGAAGCGATGCCGATGGCCCCAGTGATCAAGGCGATCCCGAGCGTGAGCCAGACCAATCGGTTGCCCAACTGGTCGAGACGTTGCTCCAGTGGGGTGCTCTCGCGCTTGGCCTGAGCCACGAGGGTTGAAATGTGGCCCAGTTCCGTATTGCTTCCGGTCGCAACCACCAATCCCAGCGCGGTTCCCCGGGAGATCCTCGCTCCCCGGTCGAGCATCGCGGTGCGCTCGGCGAGAGGCGTTCCGGGCGGCACTGGCGCATCAGATTTGGCGACCGGGGCGGACTCGCCGGTCAGGGCCGATTCGTCGCTTTCCAGTTGGGCCGATTCGAGCAGTCGGAGATCGGCCGGCACCAGATCACCGGCGGAAAGGACCACCACGTCGCCAGGCACCAATTCCCCGGCATCGATCACCAGAGTGCGTCCATCCCGCAGGCTGCGCACCCGGGTCCGCCCGAGACGTCGCAGGGCTTCCATGGACCGGGTGGCCCGCCATTCGATGCCGAATCCCATGGCAGCATTGAGGACCAGCACGACGAGTACGGCACAGCCTTCGATGAAATCGCCGAGGACAAAAGAAAGGATCGCCGCTGCCGCCAACAGGGCCACCACCAGTCCCCGGAATTGACGGAGGAGGATTCGCCAAAGGGATGTCACAGGTGAGGTGGCCACCTCATTGGGACCACAGGCGGTGAGACGCCGCGCCGCCTCGGCTTCGCTCAGACCTGAGTCTGTCGAAGTCCCAAGGTGTTCGGCCACCTTGTCGGCGGCGAGGGACCACGGGGTGGCGGGTGTGGTGATGGGACAAGCAGTATCCATGACACGCCCTGGAGAATTCACGGAAAGATACGGTGAAAGGTTGGTTCCGGACGCTCCCACCTAACCGGTGGTGAGAACTTTCGCAACGACTGCGGCATTCGCCCTGAGATGGGATTCCTGCAATGTGCCCACAATTACGGCCAGACTCGCGGGATGGGCAAACACCGTGCGCAGACTGTGTTCTACAGGATTCATCTCCTGGGGCAGTGTGGTGGGCATTCCCGGCAGGTCACCAAACCAGCCGCTCGAAAAGGCTTTCTTGATGAGGACCGCCTTGCCCGCCGCCATGGCAGCATCCAATACGGGAAGCTCTTCGGTGTGCCAGGCATTGTAGGTTGCCATCACGAGATCAAGTCCCATCTCAAAAGCCAGGCATCCTCCCTCCACGGTTTTCGTGGAGATCCCGACACTGCAGATCTTGCCCTCGTCACGGAGTTCGCAGAGCGTCGCGACCGCGTCGGTGGCCTGCAGAATGCCGACATCGTTCCCGTCGCTGTGCAGCATGACAATCTCCACCCGGTCAGTTCGGAGCCGCTGCAAACTCCGCTCCACGCTGTTTCTGATCGCGGTCCCGCGGAAATCGAAACTGGATCGGCCGCCTTCAAAATCCTCCCCTGCTTTGGTGGAGATCACCCAGTCGTCCCGGCGGCTTCCGAGCAGCTTGCCGAGGCGCTCCTCACTGCTGCCGTATGCCGGAGCCGTGTCCAGCAGATTGATGCCGCACTCCCGGGCGGTTTCGAGGAGATGGAGAATCTCGCCATCGGACGGCAGGTCGAATGGCTCGGGGTATTTGACCTGTTCGTTCCGGCCAAATTTCACCGTGCCCAGGCCGAGACGGGAAACCAGGAGGGAACTGCCGGGAAGTGGTCTCATGGGAAAAGAAAACATCGTCGAAGAATCACCGACTGGCAGGAAACCATGGGGCCGTCCCCAGCCCAGGACGGGCCAAGGGCAGCTCACCGATTGGCTGCCGGCTGGCAGGGGACAGGTCCGCGAGCCACTGCAGTGCTTGGTCCGCTCCCCGGGGAGCCAAAGCCAGCTTGGAGGGCCAAACCGTGAGGGTGTTGCCACTGGCTCCGCTGAAAGCGTCCGGAACGCGGGCTCCGCTCTCGGATTTGGGTTCGGCCCGGTCCACCCGGTGGGTCGACCACCCGGCTCCGGTGAGATCGAGCCAGGGCATCATCTGCGACAACAGTCGTTTGGCTTCGTCGATCTGAGCGGTTTCACTCCGGGACACTCCGGTCTCGGCGAGATCGCCACCGAGATACCATACTGGGCATCCCCGTTCATCGTGGTGGGTCGTCGTCACGATGGGGGGCTTCGGGGTGGTGCCGATGCAGACGGAGTAAAGCGGGGGCAGTGCCGGGTGGCTCACCATGACCTGGTGCAGCGGCCTCAGTTGCATGGCCGGTCCGTCGATCCCGAACTGCTGCTGCAGCCATTGGTTGCCTGCCCCGGCGGCGAAGATCCAGCGCTTGGCCCGCAGCAGACTGCCATCCGGGAGCCTCACCCCTTCTGGTCCGGGGCGGCTCGTCTCCCAATCAATCCGGTAGAGGCGTTCCCTCACTGGCTCGGCCAGAGCGGCCACCAGACTCGGCGGATTCACCACCATTTCCTCAAGGCGGAAGATGCTGCCTTTGTACGCCGGGGTGTCGAAGGGAGCAGGATACTGATTCCTCGGAAGGCGTTCGGCGCGTCCCGATAGGGCTTTACTGCCGAAAAAATTCACCACCTGGGACATCACTCCCGGCAGACTCCAAAGATACTGGCAGGGGGAGAGACGTTCCACTCTGCTGAGATCAATCTCGCCCCGGCCATCGAGGCAGTCCCGCCAGCGGTCGGGCATGGCCTTGAGGGCTTCGGAACTGTCCGACAGTTTGCCCCCCAGCGCATATTTCAGGCCTCCATGGATGACCCCTTGGGCGGCCAGGGTCTGGCCGGCACCAAGTTCACGGTCCTTCATCAAAAGGGCATCGTAGCCTCTGGATGCGAGAGCATTGAGAATCCAAAGCCCCGCGACACCTCCTCCGAATACGATGACATCGCGTTGCTGATCAGCGGCCGTTCCCATCGTCAGTCCAGGGCCAGTCCAAAGAAGTCAGCAGCATTCATGAAACAAATGCGTCGAACCAATCCTCCCACCAGATCAAGGTCGCGCGGCAGTTCCCCGCGTTCCATTTCCCCACCGAGCAGATCGCAGAGAATGCGGCGGAAATACTCGTGGCGGGCGAAGGATAGGAAGCTCCGGGAGTCGGTCAGCATGCCCACGAATCGGGATAGGAGGCCGGTGTTGGACCAGGCATTGATCTGCCACTCCATTCCCTCGCGGGTGTCCATGAACCACCAGGCGGTGCCCAGTTGCAGCCGCGAGGGAGGACCGCCGGCGTCGCCGCCTTGGAAATTGCCCAGCATGGTGGCCATGGCATAGTTGTCCTGCGGGTTGAGGTTGTAGAGGATCACCTTGGGCAGCGCCCCGCGCTGCTCCAAAGTGTCGAGGTAGCGGCGCAACGGCCCGGCATGGTTCACATCAGCCATGGAATCACAGCCGATATCGCGACCGATGTTCTGAAACCGCCGGGTGCTGTTGTTCCTCTCGGCCCCGATGTGGAGTTGCTTGGTCCAACCCCGGGAAGCGTCCAGTTCGCCGAAGTAAAGCATCAGGAAATTCCCGAATTGCTCGACCTCGCCCGCGGAAACCGTCCCCCCGAGTCTGGCCCGGTCAAAGATGCGTGACGCCTCCGCTTCGCTGCAGGGCTCGTCAAAAATGTGATGCAATCCGTGGTCGGAAATCCGACCACCGAGCTTGTGGAAGTAATCGTGACGGGCCCGGATGGC
>JADZAX010000135.1 GCA_020852405.1 Verrucomicrobiales bacterium | reverse complement strand
TTTGGCCCTGAGGAACAATGTGTTCACCTTACCCGCTTCCAGATTGATTTTGCCATTGGCTCGGAGAGGTTTGAAGTCGGTCCAAGATCCGGTTCCCGTGGCCTTGCCAGGGAGAGAGGTGGTCCCGATCACCACCTCAAACTCACTGGGAACTGTGTCGTTGTAGGCTTGAATCAACTCAACCTGGTAGCTTCCCTCCGCTTTGACCTTGAAATGCCAGGCAAAATAGGTTTCCGGAGACTGCCAGTTACTGAAAGCCGGGGGATTGCCAACCAACTGGAGGGAGGAGCGACTGCCCCGAATTGAGCTCTCGGAAGCCGGCAATTTGCCCCCATCATCCAGAACCGGTGCCGTTTGAATGGTTTTGGCCAAGGTCGAAGAGGCGTCCTTGGCCAACTTCGCCAAAGGGGCCAGTGACTCGGTCTCTTTCAAGAAGGCCTGGGTTTCTGCCGTTGGATAGTCCAATGCCGCAGCCAAGACGAGACGGGCATCCGGAGAATTTCCCAGCCATCCGAGGGACTTTTTCCAAACCGCAATTCTTTCGCTCATGGGAATGGTTCCTGGCAAACTGGACAGTCGGACGTAAGCCCGCGTTGCGATGGTTTTGAGCGGAAGATTATTGGTGGTGGTGATCACTTTCTCCAAAAGCGGCATGGCATCCACCGTGGGCCATATCAGCAGCGCAGCTGTGGCATCAAACTGCAGGCTCTGGTCCTGGCCATCAAACGCACTTTGAAGTTTGGTCAACACTTTAGGACCGCCCAGATTTGCCAGAATCCGGAACAAGCTCAGTCGTTCTTCCTTTTGGGCATTGTCCACCCGGGAGAGCAAGCGATCGACCAACCCGGGATTGTTGCCTGCCTGGATCGCCTCTAGAATCAGTCTTTCCAGGCCGCCATTGACGGAAGTAGACTTTGATTGTCCCAAAAGTTCAAGAAGCGGATCCAAATCCTCCGATTGGATCAAATGGTGCAAATTTCCCAACAGGGCGGACCGTTCTTTTTCTTCCGGAAAAGCTGAAAGTTGGTCGATGACAAGGGTAACGGTATTCCGAGAATTTCGTCCCGCCAGGAAACCAATCATGCGGAATGCCAGGTTACTGCCGGGTTTGGCCTTGGCCTGACGGATCAATTCTTCCTCTACTCCAGGGCCGGTCAGATTCCCCAGAATTTTGTTGGCCTGCGTCTGCTGAGCTGGAGTGATATCGGGGCGGCCAAGGAATGCCAAGGCGAACTGGATATCGTCCGCATTACCAGTGGGTGGATCCCCTGTCGCAAGGGTTTGAAGCCGCTCCCGTTGCGAGGCATCCCGCTGATTGGTGAAGATAAGATTGCCCGCCAACAGTGCGGTCAATGCGATCACAACCCCCAGAGTCACTTGGAGTTTCTTCTTTTTGGCCGAAGAGGGTGTTGGTGCCGCGTTGGATGTGGGTCCTTCGGCACCAGTAATCTTGGATGCAGTCCCAGATGGGGGTGGCGGTGTCGCAGGTTTGGGTTTGGCTACCGGACGAACCAAAGAAGGCTTTGCCGTTTGGACTCCAGTGGTCCGTCCTGATGTTCGCAAGGAGGATTGTCTGCTTGTGCCGCTTTGTGGCACCACGGTAGCTACGGCAATGGGATCCTCCTCAACAGGGATCGCGGTGACCACCGGTTGAGGCGCGGGTGGTTCGGGATTTTTCGGAAATTTCTGGATGGCATCCCGGGAATCGACGGGGCGATCTGCAAGATCACGGTTGATAAGCCACATCACCCAATCACTGATGGAAGGCGAAAGGTCAGGACGGAGTTGTTGCAATGGAATGACCCGGTGTTGCAAGTGGGCATTCATCACTGCCGGCGCCGTTTCCCCATTGAAGGGATATTGCCCCGTAAGCGCAAAATAGTAGACGCAGCCAATTTGATAGAGGTCCGTCCTGAAATCCAGCTCTCCCCTCTCAAATTGCTCGGGGGCCATGAAGAAGATGGAGCCCATCACAGCGTCCTCTTGGTCCATTGTCTGGACTGACGGGGTCCTGCTGAATTTTGCCAATCCGAAATCAAGGATTTTGGTCTGGAAACGTCCACTGGGCTGCCAGATCACCATGACATTGCCCGGTTTCAAATCCCTGTGCAGAACGTTTGCCGATTGAGCAGCGATCAGTGCCTCCATGGTCTGGTGCACCACCTCGACAAAATCTGGCTGCGTCAGAACTCCTCGTCCAATGGTGTCATCCAGAGTTTCGCCCTTGAGCAGCTCCATCACCACAAACCCGCCCTGTTCATCCCTGCCCACATCAAACACAGTGACGATGTTTGGATGGTTCAAAGAGGACAACGTTTGAGCTTCCGCCATGAGCTTCAAGGCGGCGGCATCCACTTCCTCAGCCGTTGCCTTGTCGGTGGACAAGACGCGCTTAATGGCCACCTCGCGCTGGAGTTGGGTGTCGAAAGCCTTGTAAACGGCGCCAAGCCCACCTTTGCCGATTTCTTGTCTGATTTCGTAGCGGTTGCTGCTCATGGTGAAACCATCCGTTTCTCACTAAACAGGCATCATTTGCCTTCAGTCACCGATTCTCAACCAGAATCCTCAGGAAACAACCTCCCAGAGTTTCCCTGGGCACTTTTTTTCATGCTTGCCCTGACCGAAACGAACTGTTTTCGTGCTCAAGGTTCATTCTTGTCATGGGAAAAATTCTGATCATACGGGGTGGCGCCTTGGGAGACTTCATTTTGACTCTCCCTACAGTCGCCGCCATCCGCCAAGCTCTGCCGTCGGAAACTATCATCGAAATCTTGGGCTATGAACCGGTCACTTCTCTGGCTAAGGCATGTGGCCTAGCTGACAATGCCCGATCAATCGAATATGGACCATTGGCTGGGTTTTTTCATCCTGATGCTCAACTTGATCCTGAACTGGGGGACTTTTTTGCTGCTTTCAGCGTGATCATTTCCTACCTCCATGATCCATCTCGCGTGTTTCAAACAAACGTCTCCCAATGCTCCAAAGCACTATTCCTTCAGGGACCGTATCGTCCCGTTGAGACTCCCCCACTGGTTCCAGCCGCAAAGCAACTCGCTGAACCTTTGGAGAAAATCGGTGTCTATCTGGAATCAAATTGGGTCAACCTTCGGCCCAAAAATCTTCCGGAGTCAGTGAATTCAGGAATATCAAACCTGGTTACGAATGCCCCGAGAGTTGCTCTGCACCCTGGCAGTGGAAGTCCGCGAAAGAACTGGTCATGGGAATCCTGGTTGGAGTTACTGAAAGGAATCCAGAGAGTTCATCCCAAAATGGAGCTCCTCGTCACAAGTGGAGAAGCTGAAATGGAGCGCATTGAGCAATTTTACGATTTGCTGAGCCACTCCTCAATACCTTTTCAGCCATTGGCTAATCAATCACTGGCTGTTGCCGCCAAAAATATTGGTGCATGCGATCTGTATTTGGGAAATGATTCCGGGATCTCTCACCTGGCAGCTGCCACCGGGGTTCCGGCAATTGTCCTTTTTGGACCATCCGAACCAAAAGTTTGGGCTCCTCAGAATCCCAGGACCATCATTTTACAAAGCCCGGATAACTCGATGGCAGGCATTGGATCCGCTGAAGTTCTCCAAAAAGCGCTGGTCTTGCTTCCGAAATGAAGTTCTTCCCAGTTGTTAAGAATGATTGTTTAATTTTAGAAGCTATTTTCTTCTTCTTCTTACTGTGGAAAAACACAACAATCATTCTAAGGTCATGATTAAAAGCGGATAGCGTCTTCCGGTGTCTGCTGATAACTTTTTAAAAACTGGGAGGAACTTTCCGAATTATTCACAATGGGCTCGTTTGTTCGCAAGGAGAACCATTTCATCCCCACGTTCTTCACAAAGTTTCCTCCTGTAAAGTGCGCGGTAGTTCATCTACGAAAGGAGCGTCTGTTTTTCTCAATTCATCGATTGCCTGGCCTCGCAATGATTTCAATAATTCCGATTTTTCAGCCTGGGACGCAAGATTGTTCAACTCCTCTGGATCGGATTTCAAATCATACAGTTCTTCGGTCTCCCCTGGGATCAGATAGCGGATGTATTTGAACTGGTGATGTCGGAGCATGATCCACCAGGGAACATCGTGATAAACCTCACCCGATGGTCTGACCCTCGCGTCCGAACCATAGGAAGCGCCCGTGAATGTCATTAGAACAGGATGGTCCCAGTCCTTGCGTTGCGGATTATCCAGGAGAGGGGTCAAATCTTTACCGTGAATTTTCCAAGGAATGAAAATGCCTGCCCGCGCGGCTATTGTCGCGACAATGTCTGGTGAGTTGACAGGTTGGCGGCACACCTCTCCCTGAGGAATCGTTCCCGGTTGGGAAATAATCATCGGTGATGCGTAACTGGCGTCGTAGGGTGCCAGCTTCATATTCAGCCCATGTTCCCCCATAGCGTATCCTTGATCGGCGACGTAAATTACCATCGTGTTCTCAAGTTGTCCGCTGGTTTTTAAGGCTGAAATCAAGCGTCCCACCCCTTCATCAATTGCCTCGGCACACTGGTTCATTTGAATGATCCATTTTTCCAAGGACAACCCCGGCTCGTCTCGGTCGTAATTCCCTGCTTGCTTTGGCTTCTTTTTAAGAGCTGGTTTTCCGTCGGCTGAAGGAATCCAGGCTTGGGTTGTTTTGAGGTACTTCGGTTTTCCAGGCCGAGGTCCAAAAACATCCTGCGGGATTGTAGGAACTGCTTCCTTATAGTCCGACAAATGGCGTTCCGCGGGTGTCGTTGGCCCATGGATGGCTCCGTAGCAGAGCCACAGGTACCAGGGCTTTTTCGGATCTCTTCCCTTCCCATTGACAAATTCTTCCGCCCATTGGGTGTAGTTGTCAGTTGAATAGCCATCTTGAGGGTGGGGATGCTCGATGCCATCAAAGGAGAGAATTTGAGCAGAGTAGTAATTCCCGGCGTTTTCAGGCAGTTTGGGGCGGTTCCAAACAATTTGATGGTCCCAATCGCGATTCCAACCAGTGTCTATTCCGGTATGCCATTTTCCGATGTGAGCCGTGGTGTAGCCTTTTTGACGAAACACAGCGGGCCAAAAGGGGGTTTTATCTGGGTGGTAGGTGCTGCCCGGGTAGGTTCCTTCCATCCGCATCGACTCCACGCCATGGGCCAACCGACCGGTCAGCATGGAGGCTCTGGAAGGCATGCACCAAGCACCGAGATAGGCTCGTTCGAAACGTACTCCGGAGGAAGCCAGA
The DNA here is from genome assembly GCA_020852405.1 of Verrucomicrobiales bacterium. Classification (GTDB taxonomy): domain Bacteria; phylum Verrucomicrobiota; class Verrucomicrobiia; order Verrucomicrobiales; family DEV007; genus JACKQE01. The sequence goes on along the minus strand of JADZAX010000135.1, from coordinate 7,070 downwards.
GCGTCAATTTGGGGAGTTTTCACCCAACTAGGAGCTTCTGGATAACACCCCACAGTTTTGTAAGATTGATCGTCGCTGAAGATGACCAATATATTGGGACGCGGTGCGTCCGCCCGCACCTGAGAGACCGCCACAAACAACAACAGAAGTGGAATTCTAAGGTGTTTCATCGCGACTTCCCTCAGCCTTTCAATTCTGAAAGCTTTTCTTTAACGGAGGTTTCGATCTCTTTGTAGAGCGCTTCGTCCGCTTTTAGTGCTTCCTTCACAGCGTCCCGGCCCTGTGCCAACTGGCTGCCTTTATAACTGATCCACGATCCGCGCTTTTGAAGAATTTCATATTCCAAGGCCAAATCCAGGAGTGAACCGACCGCGGAAATCCCTTCGTTGTACATGATGTCGAATTCAGCCTCGGTGTACGGTGGGGCTACCTTGTTTTTGACGACTTTGAGCTTGGTTCGATTCCCAGTGACGGTGCCATCGCTCGTTTTGATGCTCCCGATCCTTCGGATGTCCAATCTGACACTGCTGTAAAACTTGAGCGCCCTTCCCCCAGGCGTGGTTTCCGGGTTGCCGAACATGACCCCCACCTTCTCCCGAATTTGATTGGTGAAAATGCAAACCGTCCGGGCCTTCGAAATCATTGAGGTCAACTTTCTCAGGGCGGCGCTCATGAGCCTTGCCTGTGCTCCAACAGTTGCATCCCCGATGTCACCATCCAATTCCTGTTTTGTGACCAATGCGGCGACTGAGTCGAGAACGATCACATCCAGCGCATTTGAACGTATCAGGGTTTCCACAATTCGGAGGGCTTCCTCCCCGGAGCTCGGCTGAGAAACCAACAGGTCGTCAAGATTCACGCCCAGTTTTTTGGCATACTGAGGATCCAGAGCATGCTCCACATCGACAAAACAGGCCAATCCTCCGGCTTTTTGCGCTTGGGCAATCACGGTAAGGGTCAGGGTGGTTTTACCGGATGATTCAGGCCCGAAAACTTCGATGATTCGACCTCTGGGAAAGCCTCCGACTCCCAAGGCGCGATCGATCAGGATGTTTCCAGTAGGAATGACATCCACATCCACTCGATGTTCGTCTCCTCCCATTCTCATGATGGCACCGTCTCCGAAATCCTTCTGAATTTGAGAAATGGCAGCCTCCAAATTGCGGGAGCGGGCCTCTACCAACCGATTGTTTTCCGGTGAGGAGGGAGTCTTTTCTTTCGGTGTTTTGGGAGAAGCCATCTTGTTGCTGATTGGGGGTGGAGGGGTGTTTAAAACATAATCCACAGGAGAATCCGGAATGAAGTCCCGCAGGGATGGAGGTGTGATTTCGAGTTCACCATCTTGGGTTTTCTCTACTGTTACTGGAGATACCATGGCGATCATTTTTTGGAAAGGCAAACTGTTGTCCTAAGTATGCAGGGAAGTGTTCAAAAGTCCATATAAAAAATTGACTGACACCAAAATAGTCTCCTCTTCTCGCCATTGTCCTTGCCTCCCCGGCACTTGAAAATTACCTTTGTGACTGTGCATGAATGTTCGAGTGATGAATTTTGGATGAAGCGCGCGTTGGCCGAGGCCCGGAAAGGCCTTGGACTAACCGCACCCAATCCAGCTGTTGGCGCTGTCCTCGTTTGGCAAAACACAATCATTGGCAAAGGTTGGCACAAGGGAGTCGGCCAGGGTCATGCTGAGACCGAGGCTATCTCTGACGCCGTTTCTCATGGGCACCAGGGCAAACTGTCCACCGCCAGTCTCTATGTGACATTGGAGCCATGTTCGACGCAGGGCAGAACCCCTCCCTGCTGCTCCGCCATCCTTCTAAACCGTATTCCAAAGGTTTTCGTGGGCTGTCCCGATCCAGATGCACGGCACCGTGGTGCAGGGTTGAAGTTCCTGACGTCACAAGGTGTGGAAGTTCGCGTCGGCGTGGAAGAAGATCGTTGCCGGGAAATCATCCGGGGTTTCCGAATGAGGGTCACCCAAGGTCGGCCCTACATCATTGGGAAAGTCGGAGTTACTTTGGATGGTAAGACTCAAATTCCAGCATCTGAGGGGCGATGGATAACGGGGGAATCATCCAGGGAGGATGTGCAACGGCTCAGATCCGAAGTGGATGGTATTTGCGTTGGTGGTGAAACTATCCGTGCTGACGATCCCTTTTTGAATCTTCGGGGGCGCTGGCGAAAACGTCGGCCTCTGGGCCTGAAGAGAATCGTGCTCTCCGAAACGGGTAACATTCCTTCAACCGCTAACTTCTTCCTCGAGGATGGATGTGGTGCTCCCCTGTTCTTCCGTGGACGGAAACTTAAGGAGGTCATGCAGGAATTGGGGACTAGCGGACTGAACACCATTTTGGTGGAATCTGGAGGAACCCTCCTGAAGGCACTCTTTCTCGAAGGGCTGCTCGATGAGCTGATCGTTTACTTTGCTCCCGTGATGGGCGGTGGCCCGGCCTCCTTTTTTGATCTTCCAGGGAGTTTGCACCATTGGCCGGTCAGTGAATGGAAATCCTTCGGTTCAGACATGCGCTTCCGCGGTTGGCGAGGGTCTGCCACGAAGGCGGTATTTTTTGATCGGGATGGGGTGGTGAATGCTTCCCCGGGCTCAGGCTATGTTCTCGGATGGGATCAATTCCATTTCAATCCCGGGATCATAGCTGCGATCAAAGTGGCGAAGGATTCAGGATACTTGGTGGGATTGCTGACCAGTCAACGGGGGGTTGAAAAGGGAGAAATGAGCCTAGGTGAACTTGAGGATCTGCATCATCGGATGCAAACTGTGCTGGGCGAAAGCGGCGCTTCTTTTGATGGCATTTTTGCCTACACCGGTCCCGATTGTGGTTTCCCCAACAAGCCTTCCCCGGAGATGTTGACTCATGCTGCCCGGACTCTGGATGTGAACCCAGACGTTTGTTGGATGATCGGCGATGCCGATCGGGACATTGCCATGGCTCAGTCGGCCGGTGTCAAAGGAAGCAGTAGGATTTTAAGTGAACACCCCGTAGGTCTTGCAGCGGACCATCTTCTTTCCGGAACCGCGGATTTGGCCGATCTCTTACGAATGGTTTTGTGACTTGGCATTTCTTTCCAGCCAGACTGTCAGGATGGCGATGTCTGATGGTGTGATGCCGCTGATTCGTGAGGCTTGACCCAATGTATTCGGTTTGATCCTGGCAAATGTGGTTCGGGCTTCTGCTTTCAGTCCTTTGATCGTGTGGTAGTCGACCGATTCTGGGATCTGAGACTGTTCCCGACGGGAGGCCCGGTCCACAGAATCCTGTTGCCGTTTGATGTATCCTTCATATTTGAGGTCAGTTTCAGCCAACTCCCAGATGAGAGGAGGAAACTTATCCCGGTGGACTGCATCCAAATCCCGCCAATTCTTTTCGGGGCGACGTAGGATCTTTTCCAACGTGATCCCCTGGTCTGTGTTTAATTTTAGATACTTTCGAACTGTCTCCAACTGCCTGGTTTTTTCGCACAGGTGGTCGTGTTTGCCTTTTGATAGTAGACCCGCGTCATACGCCTGGTTGCCCAACCGCATATCTGCATTGTCATGCCGCAAAAGGAGACGGTATTCGGCTCTGCTGGTAAACAGTCGGTAAGGTTCGAGGGTGCCTTTAGTAACCAAGTCGTCCACCATGACGCCGATATAGGACGAAGCCCGGCTCAGAATGAAGGGCGGCTTGGATGCTACCTTTAGAGCGGCGTTGGCGCCTGCGATCAATCCTTGGCCTGCCGCTTCCTCATAGCCGGACGTTCCATTGATTTGTCCTGCAAAGTAGAGGCCAGAGATTTGTTTGGTCTCCAAGGTCGGGTAGAGCTGTGTTGGATGGCAGTAATCATATTCCACCGCATATCCTGGGCGGATGATCTCCGCGTTCTCTAACCCTGGAACGGTTCGTATGAAGGCCACTTGGACTTCATACGGCAGGCTCGTGGACACTCCGTTGACATAGTATTCTCGAGTATGACGGCCTTCGGGCTCGAGAAATATTTGGTGGCGCTCCCTGTCCGCGAAGCGCACCACCTTATCTTCAATCGATGGGCAATACCGCGGGCCAACACCTTCGATTTTTCCGCAATACATCGGGGACTTGTCCAAATTCTGGCGTATTATTTTATGGGTGTCTAGATTTGTGTAGGTGATCCAGCAGGGCAGTTGTTCCACGTGGAACGCCGGATCTTCAAAACGGTTCAGGCTAAAAAGAGCGTTCTCGGCCTCTTTGGGGGAGGGGAAGTAACCGAACCGGGTGATAGCTGGATCACCATCTTGTCTTTCGCATTGGCCAAAATCGATGGTTCTACCATTGAGGCGGCAGGGGGTCCCGGTTTTAAATCTTCCCACTTCAAAGCCCATTTCGCGAAGGTGATCACTCAGTATGGATGAGGAATCTCCCATTCGCCCCCCTTGTTGATTCTCGAGACCAACATGAAGAAGCCCACGCATGAAAGTGCCCGTCGTAATGACCACGGATCGTGCTTGAAATGCTACACCAAGGGTCGTTTCAACTCCGCGAACTTTGTCCTTTTCGACAATGAGCCTTTTCACATTGCCTTGGTGAAGGGTCAGGCCTGCGGTGGATTCTAGGGAATGCTTCAGTCGGAATTGATAGGCCTTTTTATCACATTGGGCCCTTGGTGCACGCACGCTGGGTCCCCTTTTTGCATTGAGAAGGCGAAACTGGAGCGCTGTGGCGTCTGTGTTTTCCCCCATGGCGCCACCCATCGCATCAATTTCACGCACTACATGGCCCTTGGCCAGTCCGCCGATGGCGGGATTGCAGGACATTTGCCCAATGGTATCCAAATTCTGCGTCAAGACTGCCACTTCAGCTCCCACTCTGGCTGCCGCCAAGGAGGCCTCAATGCCGGCATGACCTGCGCCGATAACTAGGACGTCATAAACTTTTGGAAAAAAATACATCTCAGAAGAGTTGAATGTTCCACGTGGAACATGGAATTGAGCAGGGAAGGTTACACGATCTATGGAAATGTGCTATGAGCAGGAAAGCCGAATCCGCATGGGGTGCGTTGGGGAGGTGCGCGAGGGTGCGCCGCGTGAGGAACGGCAGGAAGGTTTGGGAGAGACGGTGACACTATCCTGAGGATTCGGGGTTGGAATTGAGATGTCACGGATGACCAGGGAGGGGTTCCCTGGTGCGCGGAGCAATGTTACTTGCAGTTGAGGGGGGGGAACTGCTAGATTCAGCCCATGGCCTCGAGCGATCCTGAACGCAAAACCCCGAAGATTTACCTGCTCCCCAATCTCATGACGGCAGGGAACCTTGCCTGCGGTTTTTGGGCGATCGTCAAAATTTTCGAAGGAATGCGGGATCCGGATGGAGGGACCAATCCTTATTACATCGCCATCGCTTCCATTCTTGGGGCGTGCCTATTTGACTCCTTGGATGGACGGATTGCTCGGATCAAAGGTCAGGAATCTTTGTTTGGCCGAGAATTCGATTCCATTGCGGACATTGTTTCTTTTGGGTTGGCTCCCGCTCTGTTGGTGATGGACATCGTTCTTCGCGATTTCGACGCCCGCCTTGGCTGGACCATTGCTTTTATCTACCTCCTCTGCGGAGGCATGAGGTTGGCCCGCTTCAATTGTCTTGCGGCAATGAATCCCGGTTCAAGCAGTAAAGACTTTGTGGGATTCCCAATTCCCGCTGCAGCCGGCTTGATTGCTTCTTTGACGGTCTTTATTTTTTGGCTCAACGAAGGGGAGCGGGAGATTGGAATGTGGAAGTACTTTCTCCTAGTCTTGATGTTGGTTTTGTCGGGACTGATGCTGAGCGAATGCAGCTATCCAAGTTTCAAAAAGTTGGATTGGCGGGCCCAGGGATCTCTATTCTGGGTTTTTTCGGCCGGTTTGATCGTGATCTTGGCGGTCCTCTATTGGGAAGTGGTCCCAGCCTGTCTCTTTATGGCCTATCTGACCTATGGTTTGATCCGGCCCTGGATTTCGAGGTCCTGGCGCAAAGAAATTGAAAGCGCTGGGACAGACGAAGGGGACGTGGATGTGGAGGCTCCCGAATCCGACGAAATCGAGGAAGACGTATCTTCTGAACCGGGCGAAGCGAAGCCCATCCCTCAGGGCTGAGTTCCCTGAACTGGGTTTGCTTCTTTCGCCGACGTTCCGGAGATCATGAGTCCGGATCGGTGCAGGAGCCACTTCCATTCCTTCATCAAGCGATCACTGCCAACCTTGGCGGCTTGCGGTGAGGCCACGATGACGAGGCGATGGCCACCAAGGATACTTTTTCCGGTTGCCTGAAGGATGGCTCTCAGTCGCCGACGAGTCCTGTTTCGAATCACTGCATTTCCGATCTTACGGGAAGTCACCAGACCAACTTTGAAGGTCCTTATGTCAGGATCCGGAAGCACGCCCAAGCGAAGGAAGTGTCCCTTCCAGGAAATGCTCTGTTGCCGAACCTTGAAAAATTCCACACTTCGCAACAACCGTTTGGCCTTGGGAAATTTCATTGAACAGGCCGGTCTTCGGACACAAAAAAGCCCCGGTTTCCCCGGGGCCTTCCAAGAAACTCATTACCCGCAGAGGGGATCAACCATGTTGAGTGACGTGGCGTTTAAAGTGAATTTCGACCCCTTTTGGCATCAGGCGTTTTCTGCCTTTCTGACGACGACGGCGCAGAATGTCACGACCTGATTTGGTTGCCATCCGAGCCCGGAAGCCGAATTGTTGCTTACGGGTTCTTTTTGAAGGTTGGTAATTACGAAAAGTGCTCATGATGAGGAAGAAGTTGGTCGGTGTCTCAAGTCCATCCGCGCTTGAGGAGTGGAAGGGGTGCGAATGATAAGGGATTTACGGAAGATGTCAACAAGGGATCCTGGTCGAGCGGGAGGATTGTCAGGGCTTACGCACCAAAATGATGGGCGATAGAGGCGAGGAGGTCGGTGCGGAACGCGGGATCGAGCACGGCCCGCTTGCGCTTGGAGCGGATCGAGCTCTTCGGAAGATGGTTGCGCAGGGTTTGGGCGCTCATCTCCCGCAGGATGCACAGGTTGTGGGCGGCGGTGCGCTCGCGCACCTGGCAGTGGTCTTC
>JADZAX010000134.1 GCA_020852405.1 Verrucomicrobiales bacterium | reverse complement strand
CTGGAGCGGGATGGCAAGGAACGGCCACAGGAGACAGAAGAGGGGGGGCGGTTTCATCGGGCTTCAGGCAAAGTCATTTTCCAACACAATCCGGTAGCGGGCTTTCCCGGCTTCGAGGTGGGCGATGGCCTCGTTCACCTGCGACATGGGGAAGGTTTCCGTCACCGGGGCGATGCCGTGACGGGCGCTGAATTCCAGCATCGTGGCCACTGTCGCCGGACTTCCCAGCGGGGATCCGGAGACCGATTTGGCGGCACCGATGAGGGCGAAAGCCGGCACCGCCAGGGGCTCGAGCACGGCACCCACGAGGTGCAGCCTTCCGCCCGGAGTCAGCGCCGCGAGATAGGCGGACCAGTCCAGCGGCACATTCACCGTCGAGAGAATGAAATGGAGCGAGCCCGCCAGCGCTTTGACCGCGCCTGGGTCGCGACTGTTCACAACATGATGGGCACCGAGTTGGAGCGCTTCCTCCTCCTTCTCCGGATGGCTTGAAAACACCGTGACCTCGCACCCCCATTTGGCGAGGAACTGCACCGCAAGATGACCGAGACCGCCCATCCCGATGACCCCGACCCGGTCCGTGGGGCGGACGCCGCATTCCACCATGGGGCCGAAGACGGTGATGCCGCCGCAAAAGAGGGGGCCCGCCGTGGCGGCGGGGAGGGCCTCGGGCAGGGGAATCGCCCAGGTCCAGTGGCAGCGGACGCGGTCCGCAAAGCCTCCGTAGCGCCCGACGATGGTTTGCGCGGCATTGGCGCAAAGATTTTGCCGACCCGAAACGCACTCGGGACAGACCTGGCACGTTCCGGAGAACCAGCCCACTCCGACCCGCTGTCCGACCCGCACTCCGAGGGCGTGCTCATCGGCGGCGACAATGGTGCCAATGGCTTCGTGCCCGGGGACCAGGGGGTAAGTGGTTTGGCCCCAATCGTTCTGCAGCATGGAGAGGTCGCTGTGACAGATGCCGCAGGTTTCCACCTGAACCTCAACTTCCCCGCGTCCCAAGGGGCCGGGATCGAACTCAAAAGGAACCAGGGAGTTTCCAGGTTGGGTGGCGGCGTGGGCGCGAATGGTCATCCCGGAATGAACTCCCGTCTCTCCGGGAATGCGAGCGAAATTGCCGCAACCCGGTGTGTTCCCGGTGCGCCAAATCCCCGGTGGAAGAACCGGGGGCGTGCGGCTATGCTGGGTGAGGCCATCACCTGGACCGAAAACGCTCCCTCAGTTGTCGGCACCGACATTTTTGGCTTCCGCACACTGACGGGATGGCAAAACCTGGATTCTGTTGGATGGTTCCGCCGAGTGCCGACCGGCGTCATTTTCCCTCATGCAGTCCCACGACATCGCCCAGATCAATGCCTGGCTTGCCGCCGAGGTGGTCGGGACCTGCGCGCGGTTGGGAGTGACGGATGTCTGTCTTTGTGCCGGGGCGAGGAATGCCCCGCTCGTCGTGGCCCTGACCTCGCTGGCAGAGGCGGGACGGGAAGGGCTGAGGCTCTGGCATTTTTTTGACGAGCGGGCGGCGGGCTTTTTTGCCCTCGGATGCTCAGCCCGGGGCGGGCTCGGGGCGGTGGTCACGACTTCGGGCACCGCGGCGGCGGAAGTTCTGCCGGCGGTCATCGAGGGGCATTGCGCGGGTCTGCCGCTGTTGGTCATCACGGCCGATCGTCCGGCACGTTACCGGGGATCGGTGGCGCCTCAGGCGATTGAGCAGGTGGGAATTTTTGGGGGGTATGTGGAGGCCTGCGCGGATGTGGAATGCCAGCCCGGCGACGATGTGACCGCGGTGCTGATGGCGGCGCTTTCCCAGGTGCCGTGGGAACGGCGAAGACCGTGGCATTGGAACGTCTGCTTCGACGAACCGCTCCTTGGCGGAGCCGCCGAAATTCCCTCCGACCTCGCATGGGAATTCCCGGTCAGTCCCGGCGACCAGAGCGAGGCGACCCGGCTTCAGGCATGGCTGGAGGAACATGGTAGTGCCCTGCTGGTCCTCGTGGGCGGGTTGGATCCTTCGTTTCAGCAGCCCCTGGCACGGTGGCTCTTGGCGGGAGGGTTTCCGGTCTGGGCGGAGGCGACCAGCGGACTCAGGGAATGCATGGAGTTGCAGGCACAACTCCTCTGCGGTGGGGAAGCCGCGCTCGCCGGGGTTACCCCTTCGGCGGTCCTCCGGATTGGGGATGTTCCCAGCCTAAGATGGTGGCGCGATCTGGAGTCTTCGCCAGACATCCCCGTGTTTTCCGTTGCCCGGGCGGGCTGGACCGGATTGGCGCGTGAGGCGGAGGCTGCGCGCTTGGAAAGCTTCGTTTGGCCGGACCCCGTGCCGCAGATTCAGGACCGGACTTGGTGGAACTCGGGAGTCGGCGCCCAGAAAACTTTGGAGTCGCTCCTGCAGGCTTGTCCCTCCAGTGAACCGGCGATCTTTCGGGCGCTCTCAGAGCACATTCCCACGGCGGCAAGAGTGTTTCTGGGCAACAGCCTGCCGATCCGGGAGTGGAATCTGGCCGCCACCAGGGAACGACCGCATCCCCGGGTCCGGGCGACCCGTGGAGCCAACGGAATCGATGGCCAGGTGGCCACCTGGTTGGGGCATTCGGTTGAGGAAGGTGAAAGTTGGGGCATTTTCGGCGATCTGACCGCTCTTTACGATCTCAATGCTCCATGGATCGTGCCCCAATTGCCGCCCGGGCGGAGAACCTTGGTGGTGATCCACAATGGCGGTGGGCGCATTTTTTCCCGCGTGCCCGGACTGGCCCGTCTGCCGGAACGCGCCCGGCACATCACAGAGAACCGCCATGCCTTGAATCTTGCCGGATGGGCCGCCCTATGGGAAATGGATCACCACCGGCTCGCCGCCGGAGCCGATCTGGCGGGAGCGCTCGCCGCCCTGCCCGGAGTGTCCGACCACCGTCTCCGATTGTTGGAAATCCACCCGGACGAAGCTGACACCGAACGGTTCTGGCAGTCTTGGAAATGAGGCCGTTTCTGGAGGTCACTCCTCCACGTTTCGCATGAAATCCGCCACTTGGGAAAAAAACGCGCCCAAGGGGAGCGCCGCTGCGGGCGGGATGTCGCATTCCTGTATGGCCGCGCTCATCAGTTCCAACCAGCGGTCGCGCTCTGCGAGACCGATCCGGAAAGGCAGGTGCCGCCCGCGCAACCGGGGATGTCCGCGCTCCTGGACGTAGCGGTCACTCCCGCCGAAACGAAAGACGAGGAAATCGCGGAGGCGACGCTCGGCATTCTCCCAGTCATTGGGTGGGTAGAGTGGGCCGATGATCTCATCTGTGCGGACGCGGCGGTAGAAAGCAGCCACCAAGGCCCCAAGGCGTTCTTCGCCGAGATCTTCGCTGAGGGTGTCGAGGGAATAGGTCATGCGTAAAAATCAACCACCGGGCGGCAGCCGCGTTCACTCCACGTCCAACGTCACGCTTCCGCTGTGGCTGTTGAACTCGGGCGCATAGAGGCACTGGATCTCGGCGATGCCGCTTTGATAGTTTCCGCGCAACTGCACCCGGACGCTGCTTTCGAACACATAGGTGCCCTTCGGCAGGTAGTCGATGAAAAAGTGGGACGCGGTGTCACGCGTGCTTTCATAGTAAGCCAATCCGTCCTGGAACCGGTAGCCGCTCAGGACATTGACCGGCTCGGTGCCGCTGCCCCGTTGGTCCTTGAGGTGGACGAATTCCATGTCGCGGTCGGTGCGAAGTTCCACCCGGGTCACCAGTTCGTCGCCCGGTTTCAGTTTCTGGCCGGGTTTGACCTCCCGCAGTTCCGGACCGGACTTGGTGTTCACTTTGAGGAAAAGGGCCTTTTTCAGGTTCAGGGGATTGCCTTCGTGAGCAGTCACCTTGGCCATGTCCTCGAAATACTGCCAGTGCAGGCTGCCCCAAGAAACGCCCTGGTCCGTTTTCGTCAATTTCACGGTGCCCATCTCCGGCTTCACCGCGCTGCCGGGGAGCTTGTGCTCATAGAACCCCGTGCCGGCTTCGACCTTTTCGGGCGGCAACTCCTGCCCGGCCAGGGAAACGGTGACCAGGGAACTCGAGGCGAGAAGATTCTCCCCGCCGAGGAGCAACCCGTAGATGGCGTCGGCGGTGGATTTGGTACTGGGCCAGGCCTGGGTCTGCTTTTGTTTCAGCAGCCAGACCTGACAATCCTCCACTGACTGGGCGTCCTGAGTGATCTCGCGGAATGCCTCGATCATCATGGCCTGGGTTTCAATGGGAGCGCGGTACCACCACCAGGAGCGCTCCGTGTCGCGCCAGAACCGGCCCATTTCCTCAGTGCTGACGCTGCGTTCGAGGAGCGATTTGACCACTTCCGGCGGGGTGGTTTTGTCTCCGAAGCGCAGCATGCCCAACGCGGCCTGCGCCTGGGACATCCGGTCCAGTCCGGTCCACTTGGTTTTGGCCAGCCCGAGGAAGTAGTCCACCGCGGGTTGGTTGGCCTTGGCAACCGGGCGGCGTTCCAGAAAGAAACTCCGTCCATAGAGATAGAGGGCCTCGGTGCTACCGAAGGAATCCGACTTGGTTTTGAGGTTCTGCTGGTGGCGTTCGGTGATCCAGGCATCCAGGTGGTCGAGGGCGCGAAGGGCGAGCCGGTCATCCACCGTGACTCCGAGATGCCCCAGCCGTCCAAAGCCGGTGACGAGGTAGAGGGTGATGAAATCATTCTCCCTTCCCCCGGGGAACCAGGGCCAGGCGCCGCTGTCGAGCTGGAGCTTTTCCAACTCATCCAAGGCCCGGGTGGTTTCGGCCTGGAGGCGGTTGTCATCAAAGAGCACCCCGACTTGGTGACGGGCGGCGGTCTCTTTCCTGGCATCGCGAAGCCAGGGAGTTTCTTCGATCAGCAGCGATTTCAGGTCCTCGTTCTTGAGCAGCGGGGAGTCGATCGCCTCCTGCTGCTGGTCTCGCCAAAGATCGAAGACGCGCCGGATCTTCGGGTCGCCCTTCGCCAAGTGTCGCGCCAGCACATTGGCGTAGAGGCGGTTGAAGGTCTGCTCGGAGCACTCATGGGGATACTCCATGAGGTAGGGCAGCGACATTACCGCATACCAGGCGGGTTGTGACACGACCTGAACGGTCAGGCTCTGGTGGCGCAGCGTGGAGGACTTCCCGCTCGCGAGCAGCTTGTCGAGGGTAAAGGTTTTTTCCCCGGCGTTGCGGATCGGCAGCGTCATCGACTCGGTGACGAGAATGCGACGGGGCAACACTGGAAGAAACCCCTCCTCGCCATCGCTCACCTTGCCGGTGCCGGCGACCGCTTTGTAGCTCAGAAAGCCCTGTCCGTCAGGAACGGTCAGCCGCCAGGAGTGCGTCCGCGATTCCTTTGCGGGCACGTCGAAAGCCTGCTCTGGCGTGGTATTGCCCAGGGCCGCGTCGGCGGGGTCCAGACTCTCGGCATGGGAGAGAGTGAGGCGGACCTTGCCCTGCTGCGGCTGGTCACTTTGGTTGGTGATCTTGACGGTGAACTCCACGGCATCCCCTTCGCGGAGAAAGCGGGGTGGATTTGGCTGGACCATGAGATCCTTCGCCGTCACTGTTTCGCCCTGAAGCAGTCCGCCGCGCAGTTCGGTGTCGTGCGCGAAGCCAAGGAACCGCCACTTGGTCAGGGCCTCGGGCATCGTGAACTCCAGGGTGATCTCTCCCTTGGCATTGCTGGTGAGCTGGGGATAGAAAAAGGCCGTTTCACTGAGATTGGCACGGGCCGAGATTTGGCCGAGATCGATGCCGGGAGCGGAATGCGCCGCGGCGGCATCAGGCATGGCTCCTCCTCCCGGGGCCGCGCCAAAGGCATCCGCGGCTGGTGACTCCGCTGGTGCCATCGCCGTCATGGGCATCAGCATGTTTTCTTCCAGACGGCGGGAACTTTTCCTGAGGGTCAGGCCCAGCCCCCCCCGGGTCCTGCCTCCGCTGTCCAGGATGTCGGGCAGACTTCGCCACCGGTGGTTGGTTGGCTCCCGGTTCCGGTCCCAGTTTTCCCACCATGCGGAAAGCGGGTTCCAATCGAGGTTGAATCGGGCAGAACGGACGGTGTAATCCCCGGGGAAGACCCCGAAGCCGTCCGGCCAAACATGCGGGAGAAACGCATCGAGCGAGGCGTCATAGAGGGTGGCCACCAGTTCCGCCTCCGCCGGGGTGCCGTCCGGACCGGTCACGACGAGGGACCACTTTTCCTTGCTGCCGGGTTCAATTTTGGAGCGAAGGGTCTCCCAACGCAGAGTTAGTTCCTTGTTCGTCCAGGGCACTCCAATGGAATGACTCTCCAGATAAGCCCGGTTTTCCCGGACATAGACAACGTGCAGGGTGAAGCCGCCGCGCAGTTCCTCCGTGACCGGAAAACGGATCATCTCCTGAGTGCGTGCGGCGCCCGTGCGGTAGGATTTCAGGATTTTGCCCTGGTGTTCAATTTCGATCAATGCTGTGCCGGTGCCATATCCGGTGCCCCAGAGCGCGGTGAATTCCTCCCCCGGTTGGAGGCTCCAGGAGGGGGCCGCCAGATGGAAGGGCACCCTGACGGGGAACGCCTGCTCCTCGGGATCGATGACCCGGATCGGGAGCTGGCTCGTCACCGGCTTTCCAAAGCGGTCTTTCGTGGTCAGCACGGCACGGTATTCTCCCACGGCGAGTTTGACCTCCAGCTTGGCAAGGCCCGCCGCATCAGTGGTGAACGCGCTGCGCTGCACCACTTCATCGGGGGCCCAGTTGTTCGGATCGGAGAGGTCCTTTTCCTTTGTCTTAGGACGGGGATCCTCCCAGGGGCGGCTTTCCGGGAGCAGGATCCGCTGCGTGGCGGCTGGCATCTTGAGACGGTGGATGACGATCTCCCCTGTGGCGGGCTCAGGGGTTCCGCCAAGGCTGCGGGTGATAATGGTGAGTTCCGTTGGTTTCGAGGTGACCTGCCATTCCGGCGCGGAAAGGTCGGCTTCAAGGGCGGTGTAGCCGGCGGTGACACTGGTCGCTCCAGAGCGGGTCTCTCCGGCAGCGTCGGTCACGTCGGCCGTGACCTGGTAGACGAACCAGGGGTTGGCTTTTTCCTCGATGGCAAGGTCTGGCAGGGCGGCAAAATCCACGGTGAAGGTGCCGTCAATTCCGGTTTTGGCCGTGCCGTGGGCGATTTCCTGCTCTCCCGAAGTGGGTGGGCTAAACCACCAGGCCCAGCGGAGCCAGGAAGGCCAGCGGGGCTCCCGGGTGACCCGCCAACTGACCCCGGCCCCGTCGATCGGCGCACCGGTGTAGGCTTCGGCCTTGCCAGGAATCCGGACGGCTTCGCCCAATGTGGGAGCCGCGGCGGGATCGTCCAGGGTGACGTGGAACTTGGGACGCTTGTATTCCTCGACCTGGATGCGGGTATTGCCGTTGTCGTCGCGGAGAGTGAAGCTCCCGGTGCCTCGTCCACGGGGAATGGCAAAGCTTCCGCTGAAAGAGCCCTTGTCGTTGGTTTGGAGCGTCAATTGTCCGACCTCCTCCCCGTTGGGATCCCGCAGGATGACCTTCCGGCTGACATTGGCCATGGTGGTGTACCCTTTCTGGCCGGTAGTGACCCGGATGTGGATGCCTTTGAAGCTGACCGTCTGTCCGGGGCGGTAAATGGATCGGTCGGTGAAGAAAAACGTCCGCAGCGCGGTGGTATCCCCGCTTGGTTCCCGGCCATAGGCCTGAAGATGGCCGGTCGAGGCCAGTTCGGCATCACCCATTTTCACATGAAGCAGCTGGGTTTCCCGGGCGCGAGGCGGCAGGGAGCGCTCAAAGCTTCCCTGCCCGTTGGTTTTCACGCTTGCGACCTGCTTCCAAGTGCCCCGGTTGTTTTCCATCGCCCAGAAGGTGACGGTAGCCCCGGCCTTCGGTTCGCCCGAGACCGCATCGAACACCCAGCCTGAGGTGGTGCTGTTGCCGCCCTGAGTGACCAGGGCGAGTGGGGAAATCCAGAGCGGCTCGCTGGCAAGCTGGTTGCCGGCCTCGGCGAAGTCCTCCCGGGTGCTGGAGACCAGAAGATAAAAACCCGGCTTTTGATCGAACGGGGCCGGCGCCCGGGTGACATGGGGTTTCAAATCCTCCGAGCCCGGGAGGTCGACCGACCAAGCGTGGGAGGGTTCCCGTTTCACCAGCGCGCGGAATTCATCGGTTGAGAGTTCGCCGGGCATTCTTGCCGCGGAAGGATTCCAAGGCTGCCGGTAGAGGCGGAGCCAAACTTTGGGCACATTGCGGCTCGTGATTTCGAGATCGGGTCCGGCGGCGTTCCACACGGATTCGGTCTGAATGGTGAGCGACTGACTGTTCAGTTCTTTGACACGATTCCGGCAATCGGGGGCGTGGATACCGTTGGGAAAACGGTCGGCACCGGCCTGCACCAACGCCCGGGCGGCGAGGGGATCGTCCTCCTCCTGGCGCAGGTCCGCCAAGTGCAGGCTCACGGCGAGGGAGATTTCATGGTCGGCGTGAGCTTTGAGGAGTGCTTCCAGGCGTTCGGCAAGCCTGGCGTTTTTCCTTGTGGTTTCCCCGGTGGCCAGATCATGCGCCCAGTTCAGCCGGTCCAGGTCAACGAGGACCCGGGCGGCGGGATCGGCGTCTTTTTCATGAAAGCGCAAAAGCGCTTGGTAGAGCCCGATGGCCCGCAACACGGCGGAGTCGGTATCCGTCGTTTCGGGCTTCCAGGCGAGGAATTCTGCCGTCGCAGCCAGAGCCGGGGAGTCGGCGTTGAAGGAGAACGCATCCTGCGGCCGGGCTCCAGCCTGCTCTCCCGAGGTGTAAAACTCCAACGCCTCGTGCACGATGAAATCATACAGCGTGGGTCTCCAGACATCGGGCAGGGTCCCCTTGTCGAGCAGGGCATCAAAGTCCGAGACCGGCACTGCCTGGAGTGCGGCAGGCTGGGCCAAGGCGGTCTGGAAACGGCGGTCAATCTCAGCGAAGAGCCGCTTCAGGTCCCAGGTTTCGATGTCTTCGCCCGGAGCCTCGTCGGTTTGGGTGCGTTCCAGGAACCTCCATTCATTGTCGGAGAAATAGTCCCAGAACCACTTGGCCTGGATGCCTTGCAGGATGGGATGAAGCTCGGCGGGAGCCTTTGGGATCTCCTCATCCAGCAGGTGAATTTTTGCGGCCTCATGGGAGCCTTCAACGGTCTCCGAGAGACTGATCCGGTAGCCCATCGCGCGGGCCGCCTCCGCCCATCGTTTTTCGGCTTTGGCCCCGGTCTCGATCTCCGTGAGCACGGCTATGGCCGACTGGGGAAGCCTCTTTTTCAGATGTTCTTCGACCTCTTTCCAGCGGGGATCTTTGGTCTGGGCCATCAGGGTAGTGGATACCGTGTAAAAAAGGAAAACGAGAAGCAGGGCACGTTTCATTACCTTCTATTAACGCATGGTTCTGGAAGTTTATTCGATGAAATTCAGGAGGTGGACGCGATGGCCCTTTTGGCGTCAATGCGCCCCGGCTCCTTCTTGAAGGCTCCCGATCAATCCCTTAGGATGGATTTTGTCCCGGACGTCCTCATCATGTCACGAAGAATTTTTCAAAGACTTTTGGTAATCCTGACCGTTTTGCCAGTCTTTGGCTTGCGGGCGGCGACCCCCGTGTTTGAGAAAGACATCCGCCCCATTCTCAAAGCGCAGTGTTTCCAATGCCACGGGGAGGCTGGTGAGACCAAAGGCGGTCTTGATGTGCGCTTGCAGCGGTTCATCGTGAAAGGCGGAGAGTCCGGTCCGGCCATCGTTCCCGGGGCCCCCGCGAAAAGCCATTTGTTGGAACTGGTCAGGGCGGGCAAAATGCCCAAGGGCAAGGCCCGTCTCAGCGACGCCCAGATCGCCACGCTGGAAGCTTGGATCGCGGGAGGCGCCCCCACCGTGCGGCCCGAGCCCGAGACCCTCGGTCCGGAGCACGCCTTCACCGATGAGGAGCGCGCCTGGTGGTCCCTCCAACCGGTGGAAAAGCCGGCGGTCCCCGCCTTGGCCGGACTGGAGAATCCGGTCGACGCTTTTCTGGGGCAGGCGATGCGGGAGAAGCATCTCGACTTTTCACCTGAAGCCGATCCTGTGACCCTGCTGCGCCGTCTGACCTTCGACCTCACCGGCCTGCCACCAACGCCTGAGGAAGCGGACGCTTTTCTCACCGCGACCAAACAGGATGCCGGAGCGGCCTATGTCGAGGCGGTGGACCGTCTCCTGGGAACGCCCGCCTACGGCGAACGGTGGGGACGTCACTGGCTCGATGTGGCGGGCTACGCGGATTCCGACGGATTCACCGAGCGGGATCTGGAGCGGAAGGAAGCCTACCGTTACCGTGATTATGTGATCGCCTCACTCAATGCGGACAAGCCCTACGATGAGTTTGTCCGGGAGCAGCTCGCGGGGGATGAGATCGCGGCACGCGAGGGGCTGAACGCGAATTCGCCGACAGCGGCGGAACGGGAGCGGTATGCCACACTGCTCAAGGCCACGGGATTCCTGCGCATGGCTCCCGATGGCACAGGGGTGCAGAATGACGTGGCGGCGCGCAATGCCTGCGTCAGTGACACCCTCAAAATCGTGGGCACCTCACTTTACGGTCTGACCGTGGGATGCGCCCAGTGCCATGACCATCGTTACGATCCCATCACCCAGGCCGACTATTACCGGCTCCGGGCGATCTTTGAGCCGGGCTTTGACACAAAAAACTGGCGAGCCCCGGGGAGCCGGCGGGTCTCCCTCCAGACGAAAGAGCAGAAGGCCGAGGCCGACCGGATCGAGGAGGAGGCAAAGAAGATCGATGCGGTGCGTCTGGAAAAACAGGAGGCCTTCATTACCGAAGTGTTGGACAAGGAACTTGCCAAGGCGGCGGAAGCAGACTGCGGGGCCTTGCGCACCGCCTACCGGGAGGTCGCGGCGAAACGGACCCCGGAGCAGACCGCTCTGCTGAAAAAATATCCCCGGGTCAACCAGCTCAGTGCCGGGTCGCTTTATCTGTATGACACCACCTACCAGACGAAGCACGCCGACGAATTGAAGAAACTGACCGCGGAGGCCACGAAGGTCCGGGCCACCAAACCGTTGGGTGATTTCGTCCAGGCCTTCACGGAGTTGCCGAAGGCTCCCAATGCCATCCCGGCGACCTATGTTTTCCACCGGGGCGACCCGGAACAGCCCAAGGAGGCGGTCAGGCCATCCGACCTCACCGTGCTCGCCGGTTGGCGTGCCGTGGAGATTCCCGAGAATGACACCTCTCTCTCCAGCAGTGGGCGCCGCCTTGCTTTCGCGGAGCGGCTTACCGACGGGAAGCATCCGTTGTTGGCCCGCGTTCTAGTGAACCGCGTCTGGAT
>JADZAX010000133.1 GCA_020852405.1 Verrucomicrobiales bacterium | reverse complement strand
AGTCGGTCACCGCTTCGTTGGCGAGGAGTTGCAGGCAGACCTCGGGCCCGATTCCGGCCGGGTCGCCCATGGTCACGGCAATGAGAGGAAGGGTGGGCATGGCAATCAGGTCAGGGGGTTGCGGGCAATTTTTGCAGGAAGTCGAGCACCCGGCCGAGGCGGGCGGCGTCATAAAAGGCGGCACCACCATGGGCCGCGCCGTGGACATTGAGGAAAGTCACCGGAACTCCGGCAGCCTCGTAGACGGCCTGCAGTTCCAAGGATTGGTTCACGGGCATCTGGGGATCCTGATCGCCGTGCAAGAGCAACAGAGGAGGATCCTGCGCATCGACATGCCGGACCGGACTGGCAAGCCGGGCAAGGTCGGGCACCTTGGACGGGAGGGAACCGAGCAGCAGTTCCAGCGCCGGAACCCGCATTTTCACCCCGTGCGGGGTGGACTGGGCCAGGATAGTCTCCAGGTTGGAGGCCCCGAAAAAACTCACGATGCCCTGGACCGCACTGCTTTGACCGGGCTCCCCACCGACCGCCCCCTCCAAAGCGGACAGTCCGTTGCTCACCCCCACCAGCGCGGCGAGATGCCCGCCCGCTGAAGATCCCGCCACCACCATGCGGCCCGCATCGATGCCGAGTTCCCCCTGCCGGGCGCGGAGAAACCGGATCGCGGCCTTGATGTCGTGCACCTGGGCCGGAAACCGCGCCTCCGGTGACAGCCGGTAATCGACACTGGCCACCGGAATGCCCTGGCGGACCAGTTCCCCGAGCGGCATGTCATCCTTCGATCCCCCACGCCAGGCACCTCCGTGGACATAAACGACCAGAGGTCCGGCAGCCTGAGCCGGCAGGTGCAGATCGAGTTTGAGGATCCGTTCGCCGACCCTAGCATACTCGATGTCCCTGACGACACGGGGTTCCTCCGCGGCGAGGAACGACAGAGCCAACCAAGGGAGAAAGAGCGGGAGCAGAAAGCGGGTCATGGGAACACACTATACAGCCATCGTGAAACAAGGAACGTCCTTTGCCGAAGCGATCAGGCCGACCGGGCGGCGGCCAGTCTGCGGGAAACATCCCGCCAGGTTTCCCAGGCGACGGTCTCGAGGTAACGCGCCGTCTCCTCCTCCAAAGTCGCCTGGAGCCGCATCGACATGTTTTTCAGCATCCACTTGGCCATCTTCTTTTGATAAGCATCCGGACGGAAAGCCGTGATCCTCGCCGCTTCCGCAGCCTTGGCCTCGGGAGTTTCCGCCTTGCCCAATCCATGGGGCCAGACCGGAAATGTCCGCGGCAGCACCCCGACGGGAGATTGCCCGGTCAGGGTGGCATAGAAACAGGCCAGATTGAGAAAATGCCCCGCATCCCCGGGATGGGAGCCATCTTGGGGATGCTGCAGGGCAAGATCGGGCTTTTCCCGGTAGACCCGGGCCCAGGCGGAGGAGCAGGGAGCAAACAGCCGGATTCGGTTTTTCACCGCCAGCTCGAAAATCCGTCTGCGGCCTTCCGCTTCCCGCTCCGTTTTGCCCCACCCCATTTCATAAAAAAGCGGTTCCCCTCCGGCGTCGCGGATGGCACCGCAGTAGGTGGTCACCGCCCCGGCATGGGCGGATCCGGAACCGTCTGGATCGTCGTCCCCCATGATGAACCGGCAGACGGTCATCAGGGCCACCAGGTCAGGCTTCTCCTCCGCAATTTTTTGGAGGAAGGTCTGGCCGGGTTGCACCCCGTATTCGTAGCGGTTAAACCCGGGCTCCAGATAAACCCGAATGTCGCTCCCGCTGCGTCCGACCGCTTCGGGAATCACTTCCGCCCCGGGGTGTCCGGCGACCTTGCCATTCACCACGCGGGCGACTTCTCTGGGTAGATCATTCCAATACAGGCTGCTGCTGCCGACAAAGAGAAAGCGGACAGGAGGGCTCTCCGCGGCTCTCCCGAGGAATGGCAGACCGGAGAGGAGGCAAAAGAAGGGGCGTCGTTTCATCTATAAATGCAGTCCTCCTGTCAACGCCACAATGAGGCACAACCTGACGTCCGCTTGGTCCTGCCATCCCAGCTCAGCGGAGGATTTCCGACAGGAGCTGAGGCAGTTTGCCAAACCGGCGCTGGTATTCCTCCAGAGTGGGCCGGAGCCGGACCGCCAGCTTGGCTTCATGATTCAGGGCAATGGAGGAGAGGCGGTGCTCCAGGAAAGGATTGCGAAACCGGTCGAGCGTCGTCTGAGCAAATCCCGCCGGATCGTCGCAGCGTCCCTCCAGCACCGGCACGATCTCCCCGAACAGCAGATCCTCCAGCCAGCGGCCAATGTCAGGGTGGTCGAGGCATTCCCCCACAGTTTCCACGCCAAAGTCCCGCGCCTTGCAGACCAGGGCACTGTGCGCACCATTGAGAATTCGCACCTTCCGCAGCGTAAAGGGAGAGATGTCCGGAGCCCGCACCACGGCGGGATGCTGCCAGAGAGGAAACCCGGCATCCCCGGACGTCTCCACCCCCCAGAAAGCGACCGGCTCGGCACTGAGGAGAAGTGGATCCACCCCGAGCAGCGGATGTTCCCGGGGCGGGCCGGGCACGATGCGGTCGACCAACGTGGTGATCCAGCGGCAGTCATCACGCAGCCAGCTCTGGATATCCGCCGGCACCCTCCACCGGTCCGCCTGCCCGAGAACGAGATCCCGCAGGCACCGGCCATTTGACTCCACCAGTTCGCAGGGGATCACCCGGACGCCCGCGAGCCCGACCCGGTGCCGCGCCAGGAGCACCGCGAGCAGCTTGGCGGGAAAGGACCGCGGCACTCCCGTCGGAGAGGCATCGGCCGGATCGAGAGCCAACCCGGCCTCGGTCGTGTTGGAAAGGATGCCCTGCACCGCGGGATCGCCGGCGAGGGCTAGGACGCGGTCCCACTGCGTGGCGGCAGGCAGGGCCTCGGCAATGCTGCCGACGGTTTCCGTGTCATCGACGACCCGGCCGGCTTGGTATCCCTGAATGGCCACATGGTAGCGCCCTCTCGCCCGGCTGAGAGCCTCGGCACGCTCTCTCCCCGTTGATTGAACCACCACCACCGGTCCGACAGACGTCGCCGGTGAACGGTTCAGCTGATCGATGAACAGGTCGGCAAAAGCCCGCAGAAAGTTTCCGGCACCGAATTGGAGGAACATGCAGGACCAATGCCGCGACCGCCCTCCTCCGCAAGACGCAAAGCAACCTTCCTCCCTTCCCGCATTTTCGGATTTCGTTTTTGGAAAATCCCCCTACAGTCCCGGCCCACCCCCTGAAAGACCCCCAACGATGCATTCCTTCGCCTACCGCAACGGCTCGCTGCACTGTGAAAACGTGGACCTGGAGTCCCTCGCCCGGCAGCACGGCACCCCGCTCTACGTCTATAGCCGGGGCACGATCCTGGATCACTACCGCCGGCTGGACGCTTCGCTCGGCGCGTTGGACCACCTGGTCTGCTTCGCCACCAAAGCCTGCTCAAACCTCGCCGTGCTCTCCGCCCTGGCCAAGGAAGGCGCGGGCTTCGACATCGTTTCCGGCGGCGAATTGTTCCGCGTCCTCCAAGCCGGGGGGGATCCCGGGAAATGCACCTTCGCCGGGGTCGGCAAAACCCGGGCGGAGATCGAATACGCCCTCCGGCAGGGCATCTACTGTTTCAATGCCGAATCGGAAGCCGAGGTCGCCTTCATTGACCGGGTCGCGGGAGATCTCGGGGTGAAAGCTCCGGTGGCTCTGCGGGTGAATCCCAATGTGGACGCCAAAACGCACAAATACATTTCCACCGGCAAGAGCGAGAACAAGTTCGGCATCGATTTCTCGGTGATCCGGGAGGCCTACGCGCGCGCTGCGGCGCTCCCCAACATCGAACTCCGGGGTCTCCAGATGCACATCGGCTCGCAGTTGACCTCGGTCCAGCCCTTCGTGGAAGCCGTCGCAAAGGTGGCCCCGCTCGCGGCGGAGTTGAAAGCTCTGTATGGCATCCGTTTCTTCAGCATCGGTGGCGGCATCGGCATCGTCTACCGTGACTCGCTGCAGAGCGGCCCCAAAACCTGGTGGAATGACCAGGAGGAAGCAGAGCGTCCCCTCACCGTGGAGACCTACGCCTCCCAAGTGGTCCCCCATCTCCAGTCCCTCGGCCTCCGCATTCTGCTGGAGCCCGGTCGCTATCTGGTGGGCAACGCCGGGGTGCTGCTCACGGAGGTGCTCTACGAGAAACGCGGCTCCGCCAAGACCTTTAAAATCATCGATGCCGGGATGAACGACCTCATCCGTCCGGCGCTCTATGAGGGGCACCACGAGATCGTTCCGGTCCGCGAACCGGCGGCCGACGCGGTCCCGGAGAAGGTCGATGTCGTCGGTCCGGTCTGTGAAAGCGGGGACTTTTTCGCCCAGGATCGCGAGATCGCCCCGGTCCAGCCCGGGGAAATGCTCGCCGTGCTCAGCGCCGGGGCCTATGGCTTCGTGATGGCGTCCAACTATAACTCCCGGCCCCTCCCGGCGGAGATCCTCGTCGATGGCGACCAGGCGCACGTGATAAGGTCCCGGCAGAGTTTCGGCGATTTGATTGCCGGCGAGCGCATCCCAGAGTAATTTCCGGGGTTGGATCGCTGCAGGACCACCGATCATGACCCCGACCCCACTATCTTCTTCCGCAAGGCGAGCTTCCGCTTTCGCCTTGGTGGACGTGTTGTTGGCGGTCACGATCTTCGCCTTGTCGGTCACGGGCTTGGTCGTGACGATGCAGAAGATCAACGACAGTTCCAACGCCTACTCGCGCGACCGTCTCATCCAATACGGCATTGAATCCGCCATCGCCGAGGCCAAGGTCCGGCCTGTGGCGGAGATGAACACCGAATCCCGCGACGAACTGCTTCAGGTGACCTACACCACCCTCGCGGAGCCCTTGGAAATTTCCAATGCCGACGGCCAGGCACTCAAAGACCTCTACAAAGTGACCGTCACCGCCAGCTTCCTCGATGACGGGGGTGAGCAACAGCAGAAGGCCGAGACTTATGTCTACAAACCTGCCGAAGAGAAGACCGGCACCAGCAACCGCTGACCCATGAAACTGCTCTCCCGCCACCTTCCGAAAGACCGCCGTGGGGCCTTCACGCTGATCGAGATCGTCATCGCCATGACCATCCTCTCGATGCTCACCGGAACGATTTTTGCCGTGATGTACGCGGCGGCGGACGGCGCCGCCCAGCTCCGCGAGGCCGACGCCCGGGACGAGGAGGTGTCACGCTTTGTCGCGCTGCTCCGGGAGAGCCTCGAGAGCATGCCCGGCGGGGGCAAAGTGGAGATCGCCCCGCCCACGGACGCCGAGAGCGGCAATTTTGAGATGACCTTCAGCGATACGCCGACGGCTTTTCTCTTTGGCGAGAATCCCGCCGTCGGGGGCGAGACCATCCTCGGCCTGGTGCCGCAAACGCAGCCCGCGCAGGGAGACCTTGCCGACAAGGGCCCCCTCTACTCCGTGGCCATCAGTCGACCGGAATTCCAGCCCGGCACCGCGCAGGACGGCACCGTCACCGGTGACACCCCCGCCATGAGCCAGACGGAGGACTCCTTTTTGCTCGCCGATGCCAACGGACGCTTTTGGCTGCCCCTGTTGGAGAATGTGACCAACCTGAGCTGGCGCTACTGGGATGCCGACAACCGCATCTGGATCGAGGAGCGGGAAGACAGCAGCGTCCTGCCCCAACTGATGGAGCTGAGTCTGAGCGATCCCTGGCGCAAGATCCCCTTCCGGATGGTCTATCAACTACCTGACCATCTCACCAAAGCCGCCAGCACGACGACCCCGGCGGCATCGACCACTGACGGCAGCACCACCACCCCATCCACTCCGGCCAATGGCGCGGGAGGGGCCGGTCGCCCGGGTGGTGGTCCCGGAGGCGATGGTCAGCGACCACCCGGTGGCCTACGAGGCGACGGCAAGGGCAAAGGCGAAGGACGCGGCCGACCCGACGGAGGAGGCCAGGGAGGACCCGGCGGTCCTGACGGTGCCCCTCGAGGTGGCCCGGGTGGCAGATTTGGTCCAGGTGGCGGCCCAGGTGGTGGAGGCTCTGGCGGGGGCGCAGGGAGTTCCGGAGGCGGGGGCGCGGGAGGTGGAGGCGCGGCCTCCGGAGGAGGAGGCGGCAATGCACGTTAAGCCCGCCAAGACACTGCCCCGGTCACTGCGCCGTCGATCCCACCAACGGGGCATGGCGCTGATGCTGGTGATGTTCGCGGTCGGCTTCCTGATGTTTCTCGTGGTGGGATTCTACGAGGCTTCCCAATTCAGCTGGCAGGACAGCGAACGGGAGCGCGGACTCTTTTTTGCGCGCCGGCTTGCCGAAAGCGGCACCGCTCTGGCCTCACACCCTGACATGAAACCGGGGGACCCGGCCCTGAAACAAGCCCTGCCGGACGGCCGCAGAATCGAAGCCGTCATCACCACCGAGGGCGGCCGGATTTGTGTCACCACGATGGAACAGGACGTGGTCGTCGATGGCATGCGGGAACTCTTCATACTTTGGGGAGTGGACCCCGGCGATGCCGCGATCGCCGCCGAATCCCTCGCGGACTGGGTCGACACCAATCAGGATCCCCGGCCCAACGGAGCGGAAAATTCTTTTTACAGCGGACTGGGCCGAAGCGGGTACCCGGCAAATGCGGTCTTCACGAGCCTCGACCAGATGCTCCTGGTGCGCGGCATGGATCGCGTGGCCCGGCTCCAGCCGCTCTGGCGCGACTACTTCACACTCTATGGGGACGGCACCATCGATCTCAATGCGGCTCCCGCCGACCTCATCCAGGGCTTTTATGGGGTCTCCCCGGAAAGCGCCGCCGCCGTCATCGGGGCCAGGTCCGGCAATGACGGCATCGACCACACCGTCGACGACACCCCCATCAAAGACACCACCGCGGCTCGGGACCTGCTGGGGTTCAGTGTCGTCGAGGCCGAGAAATTCTCCACCTTCCTCAGTGTCGGCAATTCGGTCCGCCGCATCCAGAGCACCGGCATCGTGGGGCCTTATCGCTTTACTTTGATCACTCTGATCGACGCTGGCACCGACGGATCAAAGACCCCGCTGGCGCGGTTGGAGCAACCCGGCCAGTAAGGTCCGCCGCCGGGTCACGGCATCTTGCGGACCACGAACTTCTGCACCTTTTGACCTGTCGCTTCCGCGACGTAGACCGCCCCATCGGGGCCCACCGCGAGGTCATGGCCGAGTTGGATCAGACCCGGCGCCAGGCCTGGTCCGGAGAAACTGTCGATCACCGTGCCCATACGGTCCAGTTCCACGATCTTGCCACGCTCCTCGATTTTCTGCGCGGGGTCGCCGCCATCGACGAGGAACAGATGCCCCTCCGGCCCGGTGCCAATGCCGTAGGGACGGCCGATTTGGGTGCCCT
This sequence comes from Verrucomicrobiales bacterium, assembly GCA_020852405.1. Taxonomy (GTDB): domain Bacteria; phylum Verrucomicrobiota; class Verrucomicrobiia; order Verrucomicrobiales; family DEV007; genus JACKQE01. The sequence continues at coordinate 4,122 of JADZAX010000133.1, read as the reverse complement.
TCCATTGTTGGAGAAACGCTCCATTCCCGTCAAAGATCTGGATCCGGCTATTGGTGCGGTCGCAGACATACACCCGCCCCAGCGCGTCCAGCGTGATGCCGTGTGGCAAAACAAACTGGCCCGGTTCGCTGCCCTTGGTGCCCCATTCGAATTCGTAACGCCCCCCGGCGCTGAACTTGACGACCCGCGTGTTGCGATAACCATCACTGACGTAGCACGAACCGTCCGCCAGCACCGCCACATCGGTGGGCAGGTTGAAATGAGACGCATCCGCCCCGGGCACACGGGCCTCCCCAAGCGTGAGCAGGAGTTTCCCCTCCGGGGTGAATTGGAAAACCTGCTGGAGTGCCACGTCGGTGAGCCAGACGTTGCCATGCGGATCGATCGTCAGTCCATGCGGCAGGAGGAACCGCCCGGCTCCCCAGGACTGGAGAAGGGCCCCGGTGTTTCCGTCAAACACACTGACAGTGGCTGCCGCGATGGGATCTTCGGGAAAAGGTTGCGACCATTTTCGTCCTGATCGGTGGAAGACAAACACCCGGTTGGCCGCATCGACCCCGACTCCCACGCACTGCCCCAGCACTAGCTCTTTCGGCAACGTCGGCCAGCCCGGCACCACGACATGTCGCGACTCGGCGGAGGCCGCCGTCAGCGCCCCGGACCAAACCAGTGCCCAGCCAAGGAGGTGTCGGGTCATCAGAGTTTGTTGGTTGAACCTTTTCACCCGGGAGGGAAGCGATCTCCTCCAAACCGAATCCTGGGCACGGCATCGAGCAGGCGGCGGGTGTAGCTCTCCCGGGGGTGGTGAAACACTTCCTCTGCCGGGCCGGTTTCGACGAGTTTGCCCTGGTACATCACGGAGATTTCATCGGCGATGTATTTCACGACCGACAGATCGTGGGAGACGAAGATCATGGTCAGCCCCAGATCGCGCACCAATCCCTGAAGGAGGTTCAGGATCTGCGACTGGATGGAGACATCGAGTGCGGAGACCGGTTCATCGGCGATGATTAGACGGGGCTCCGGCGCGAGAGACCGGGCGATAGCAATGCGCTGGCGCTGGCCTCCGGAGAATTCGTGGGGGTATTTCCGCATCGCTCGGGCGTCCAGACCAACCCGCTTCATCAGGGCCGCCACCGCTTCGGTGCAGGCCGTGCGGTTTCCCACCATACCGGGATGCCTCGCCGCGATGGCTTCGGAAAGCGTGCTGAAGACGGTGAGCCGGGGATTGAGCGACGCGTAGGGATCCTGAAACACCATCTGAAAGTCGAGCCGGCGCCGCCGAACCACCGCAGGCGGCAGGGAACTGAGACATTCGCCTTCCAGCAGGACCCGGCCGCTGGTGGGCGGCAGCAGCTGCATGATGAGCCGGGACAGGGTGCTTTTGCCACATCCGGATTCCCCCACCAGACCAAGGACCTGGCCACGCTCGAGGGAAAAGGTCACGCCATCGACAGCCTTCACCGTCCGCCCCCGGGAACCGGGGAAATGCTTGACCAGGGAGTCGACTTCGAGCAGTGCCATCGTGAGAGGGGAGAGGAAAGGGGTGAAATACTCAGAAGGCGTCGTCGAGGCCCGCATCCCGGCATCCCGGGCAGTCCTGCACCCAGTGCCCCGGGGAGGTTTCGACCAATTCCGGACGGTGGTTGGCCAGACAAGCCGCGCGAGCCCGGGCCGGCCGACGGGGAGCAAAGGCACAGCCGGGAGTGGGTCGCGAGAGGTCCGGCGGCATGCCAGGGATCGTGTAGAGGGGTTTTCCTTTTTCCTGCAGGGCCGGAATGCTCCGCTGCAAGGCCCGGGTGTAGGCATGTAGGGGATTCTCAAACAACTCCCGCACCGGGGCCGCCTCGACGACACGGCCGCCATACATGACATGGACATAGTCGCAGACTCCGGAAACGACCGCGAGGTCATGACTGATAAAAATGACCGCCGTGCCCAACTCCTCCCGGCGGCGCCCGATCAGATCGAGCACCTGCTTCTGCACCGTGACGTCGAGTGCCGTGGTCGGTTCATCAGCGATCAGGATATCCGGACGGGTGATAAGAGCCATCGCGATCATGACTCGCTGGCGCATGCCTCCGGAAAACTCGTGTGGGTAGGAGTGGATGCGCTGTTCCGCGTCGGCGATGCCCACCGCCTGCAGAGCCGCGACCGCCTGGTCGAGCGCCCCGGCCTTTCCGATCCCCAGGTGCACCCGGAGCGGTTCGGTGAGCTGGGTCGACACTCTGAGGTAAGGATTCAGGGAAGTCATCGGATCCTGGAAGATCATGCCGATGCGGCGGCCCCGGATGGCCCGGAGCTCTTTCACCGGCATGGTCAGCAGGTCTCGTCCCTCGAAACACGCGGAACCTCCTTCAAAGCGGGCGGGAGGCATCGGCAGGAGCCTCAGCAGAGAATAACAAGTGACCGATTTTCCGGAGCCGGACTCGCCAACGATTCCCAAACTTCCTCCCCTGGAAAGCTCAAGTGACACGCCGTCAACGGCGCGGATCACCCCCTCACGGGTATGGAAAAAGGTCTTCAGATTCTCCATGGAGAGCATAAACAGGCAGGAAAAGGAGTCTTTAGCCCTTAACATCGCTGTGTTTCAGGCCCCGGCAACCGATGAAACCTCCAAGTAATGCGAGTCAACCAAAAGAATTCCTGTTAATATTGATATTATGGTAGTTAAATTTCCATTTCCGCATATTTTTTGTGATTTTTCCCTTGTAAGGGGTGAAAAGATAAATAGGTTGCGGTCTGTTAACCAACTGCTCAGAAGAAACAATAAACAATTATGAAGAAACTCCTGTCCCTTATCGCCATCTTGGCTTTTGCTGGTGTCGCCAACGCTGGTGACAAATACGTCGTTGAATGCAAGAATCCTCCGGTTCCGACTGGCTGCTCCTGCTTCGATCCTGGTTTTGAACTTGGCGCCTACTTCGGTGCTTCTTTCTCCGACAAAGATGGTGATGAACTGGGTGGTGGTGTCACCGCCAGCTACTTCTTCACCCAGAACCTCGGTGTCGAACTCAACTACGGCGTCTTCGCCTATGAGTCCCAGCACCACGTGATCAACGCCAACGTCGTTTATCGCATGCCGATCCCTGACCTTTGCATCGCTCCTTACGTCATGGTTGGTGGCGGTCTTCTGACCAACAGCGCCACTGACGGCCTGTTCGACGTCGGCGGTGGTATCGAAGCCCGCTTCGACTCCCTTGGCTGCATCGGCATCTTCGTCGACGCTACCTACAACTGGGTTGAAGACGACCGTGACTTCACCCTCGTCCGTGGTGGTGTTCGCTTCCCTTTCTAATCTTTAGATAGAAGCAACCTAACTTTCACTAAACCGGGATGGGCAACCATCCCGGTTTTTTTGTGCCCCAAGCAGATGGCTCCCGTTGAGCGCAGGTCCATGTCTAGCAGGGATAGTCGCCGAGGCAGGAGACAGCAGGACCCCTCCGACGATCCTTTTCCGTCAGAGCCATCTTCCGCTCAGAACTCAGGACCACTGACGGAGTTGTTCCGGGAACGGACATTCCTCACATTCAGAGTGATCCCGCAGGCAAAAGTCCTGAAACACTTGGAGCAATCCCTGTTGTTGGTAGTATGTCCCGGACGTCGAGCGGATCTTGTCGGCGGCCAGATCGGGACCAAAAAGGCGTAGGAGGGCCCGCCTCAGCGATCCACTCTCCATTGTGCCGGGCAAATCGGCGTAGGATTCCCAAGTGGTTGCCCCCTCCTGAATCAGGTGCGGAAAAAGCACATTCCCCAGAAGATCGCGGATCCGGTCACTGCCCAGCAGCGCCATGGATTTGCGCGTAGGAGCTGAACGCAGGGTGTAATGATGGGACCAGAACGGGTGTTCCAGCCCGGCACACTGCCTCTGAAACTCACGCCACCACCCGTTGTCCAGCGAAGTCTGGGTCATCAGGGGATTCATGAATGCCCGCCACTGGCTTGCCAGGAGCGCCAAGGCGGCAAGACGGCGCTGGGGGTGGTTCGCGGGCCGCCCCGCCCCGGGATTCCAAGAGGGGCGGCGCCCTTCCGTCAGTTCGTGGACGGTACGTAATTTCCACCAATGATCCCATAGATCCTTCAGATATCCCCGGGTCTCCGCTTCGCTACTGTCGAAATGTT
>JADZAX010000132.1 GCA_020852405.1 Verrucomicrobiales bacterium | reverse complement strand
CGGTGGATCCGAAAAAGCCGGGCAAAGGTTGGGCCATCGGGGGCGGCACGGGCAAGCCTCACACCCTGACTCTGCTGACCAAGCAATCGATCGACGTTCCTGCCGGTTCCCGGCTGGTGGTCCGGCTGGATCAAAAAGATTCGGCCAAAGGTCATTTGCTGGGGCGGTTCCGCTTGGGAGTCACGGCGGATCCCCGGGCCGGCACTCAGGCCCGCACGCCGGCCCCGATCCTCGGCATCCTCGCCAAGAAAGGAGAAACCCGCTCGGAGGCGGAACGGCAGGCGCTGACCACCTATTACTTGAAAGACATCGCGCCCGATCTGGCCAAGGAGCGCACCCGCCGCGCCGAGGCCACAAAGGCCTTGGCGGCCCTGAAACCCTCCTCGGTGCCGATCATGCGGGAACTCCCCAAGGAAAAAGGCCGGGTCACCCACGTCCAAGTCCGGGGTAATTTTGAAAACCTCGAAGACGAAGTCGGTGCAGGGGTGCCTGCGGTCTTTCATCCGCTCCCCGACGGTCTCCCGCCAAACCGGCTGGCCCTCGCCAAATGGATCGTCGATGAACGCAACCCGCTGACTGCCAGGGTGATCGTCAACCGGTTCTGGGAGCATTTGTTCGGCATTGGTCTGGTGCGCACGAGCGAGGAATTCGGTACCCAGGGGGAATTGCCCTCGCATCCGGCCCTGCTCGACTGGTTGGCGACGGAGTTCGTCCGCTCCGGGTGGAACATGCAGCACCTGCTCACTGAAATCGTGACCTCTGCCACCTACCGCCAAAGCTCCCGGGTCACTCCCGATCTATATGAGCGGGATCCCGACAACCGTCTTCTGGCGAGGGGGCCGCGCTTCCGGCTCTCAGCGGAAATGGTGCGCGACCAGGCTCTCGCGGTCGCCGGTCTCCTCAGTGACCGCATTTACGGCCCCTCGGTGCGTCCCGAGCAGCCCAAGCTGGGCTTGAATGCGGCCTTCGGTGGGGCGATCGATTGGCAGGTCAGCACCGGGGCCGACAAATACCGCCGCGGGCTCTACACCGAGTGGCGGCGCACCAATCCCTACCCCAGCATGATCACTTTTGACGCCCCGAACCGGGAGGTCTGCACCGTCCGCCGCGTCCGGACGAACACGCCGCTGCAGGCGCTGGTCACGATGAATGATCCCGTCTACATCGAGGCCGCCCAGGCTCTGGCCCGGAATGTCATGAAGGAGGGGGGAGCGTCTCCGGACGGTCGCCTCGGCAAGCTCTTCGCCCTTTGTCTCTCGCGTCCTCCGTCCCCGGAAGAGGTGACGGCGTTGGCCCATTTGGCCGAGACTTCGCTTGCCCATTACCGCACCCGGCCCGACCAAGCCATCGCAATGGCCACCCAACCGCTCGGAGCCCTGCCCGGGGGAATGGATCCTGCCGAAGCCGCCGCCTGGACCAATGTCTCCAGTGTGGTCCTCAATCTGGACGAGGTCCTGATGAAACGTTAATTTCCACCAGCCCTCCTGTTCACCCATGAATCCCCGTTTGGAAACTCTTCAGCACACAACCCGGCGCCAGTTCCTTGGCAATGCCGGGCAGTTTTCCCTTGGTGCCATCGCCCTCCATGCCATGAAGGACCAGGCTCGGGGCGGGGACATCATCAGTCAGGGGGATCCCATGGCCCCCCGGCGGCCGCATTTTCCTCCCAAGGCCAAGCGGGTCATCTACCTGCACATGTCAGGTGCCCCACCGCACCTCGACCTCTGGGATTACAAGCCGGAACTGGTGAAGCGAGACGGCCAGGACTGTCCGGATGAATTTCTTAAAGGACGCCGGTTTGCTTTCACTTCGGGTGTGCCCAAGTTGATGGGAACGCCGCGGACTTTCTCCCAGCACGGCAAGGGAGGAATCTGGATGTCCGACGCCATTCCCAACTTCCACAAGGTCGCCGACGAGATGTGTGTCATCAAATCGATGCACACCGACCAGTTCAATCACGCCCCGGCGGAGTTGCTGCTCTTTACGGGGTCCGCGCGCCAGGGGCGTCCTTCGATGGGGGCCTGGGCGAGCTATGGTCTCGGGACTGAGAATGCCGATCTTCCGGGATTTGTGGTGCTTATTTCATCCGGTGTGCAGCCCAGCGGCGGGCAGGGGGTCTGGGGCAGCGGCTTCCTTCCTTCCGTCTTCCAGGGGGTGCAATGCCGTTCCAAAGGCGACCCCGTGCTCTACGTCAGCGACCCCGCCGGGATGAGCCGCGACCTGCGGCGGCAATCCCTGGATGTGCTGCGGGAACTCAACCAGCTCCAGGCGAACGAACTCGGGCATCCGGAGACCCTGACCCGCATCGCCCAGTATGAGCTGGCTTTCCGCATGCAGGCTTCGGTTCCGGAAGCCATGGACATCTCCAAGGAACCGGCCTCGGTTCTGGAAGCCTATGGCGCCAAGCCCGGCGAATCCAGCTTTGCCAACAATTGCCTCCTCGCCCGCCGTCTCGCCGAGAAAGACGTCCGATTCATCCAGCTCTTTGACTGGGGCTGGGATTTCCATGGCACCGGCGAGTCCACCGGTTTGAGGGAAGGCCTGACCAACAAGTGCGCCACGATGGACAAACCGATTGCCGCTTTGATCAACGACCTCAAGGAGAGAGGCCTGCTGGACGACACTCTGGTGGTCTGGAGCGGTGAGTTCGGCCGCACGCCTTTCCGGGAAGGCCGCACCGCCAAGAGCAAGGTGCTGGGACGGGACCACTATCCGGATTGTTTTGCCACTTTCATGGCCGGAGCCGGAGTGAAGCGTGGATTTACGATGGGGGAAACCGATGATTTGGGCTTTTCCGTCGCCGAGGACAAAGTCCACGTCCACGATCTGCAGGCCACCATCATGCACCTCTTGGGATTCGATCACACCCAGTTGACCTACCGGTTTCAGGGGCGCGACTTCCGTCTCACCGACGTCCACGGCAGCATCATCCGTAAGGCATTGGCGTGAACTCTTCGACGAATTGCTGCGCCGGTTTGTCCCAATGGCGGCGCCGGAGATTGAGGCACTTCAACCGAGGGCTTGCTTGACCACGGCCATGCTTTCACGTTGGCGGCGGTGCACCTTGGCGAGGCCTTCCGCGGCCTTTGCTTTGGCGGCGGCCGGATCCATGGCCATGGCCAGGACCGCCGGCACGATCCGACGGACATCCTCCTCCCGGTCGAGGTCGAACAACCAGTCTCCGAGGCCGATGTCGCGCCACATGAATCCCTTGCTTGTCTGTTCGGACCAGCGGCAGACGATCGCCGGCACTCCGTTGCCAATGCACATGATCGGGCTGTGCATTTCATTGCCGAAGAGTCCGGCACTCCGGACATAGGTGCTCACGGCTTCACCGGTCAGCCAATAATCCGGACGCCAGACCACCCTCCCCTTCACATCCTCCGGCAGGGGATCGACGAGCATTTCCTTGCCGACCGCCATCTGGGTCCGGTCCTCGGGGCAGACGAGGACCTTGAGTTTCGTTTCCCGAACCACCCGCACGATGGCTTCGCGAAGTTGGGCATGGTCGTGGTCCTTCATGGCCTCGTTCCGCGCCTGCTTCACGGGATCCATCGCTGCCTTTTTTTCGGGGATGGTCCAATACGGGGTATACCGCAGACGGGGGATGCAGCAGAGGAATTCCCCCGGGACGAGGTCGTTTTTCTGTAGAAACGCCTCCGCCGCCGCATCGTCCCGTAGATCCACCGCAAAGGCCCCGTCAGGAGCGAATTCCATCACGGGGGAGGTGCACCCTTTGTCTTTGGCCAATTGAAGGGAGACGGAGTCCCTGAAAAACACAAAGCGAGCCCGGCTCAGCACGGCGATGGTTTTGGAAAATTTGTCTTCCGGGGTCGGTTTTGTGGAGGCTGAGCCGGTCATCGGGAGGGTGATGCCGTAAATTCCGTATGGCTTGCCGGTTTTTTCCTGCCAGCGCACCACGTCGTTTTCCGCCACCAAGGACGGTCCCGAGCTGTGGAGGAGGAAATCGCATTCCTCGAAGGCTTTGTCCAGGTCCCCGCGATCTTTCACAATGGACACTTTGGGGAACCGGGCTCGAAGCATCTCTTCGACGCCGTTGTCCACTTTGCTCGGCCAAAGCCGCACTTCCACCCCGGGCAGGTGCTCCTCGAGCAGTCGCAGCACTCCCGGGGTGTGGCCGATGTCCCCGATGTTCACGGTCTGCCAGGAGGACCGGAGGAGAAGCCTCCGGGGGCGGTCTTCGCCAAGGGCGGACAGGGAGGTCAGGACAACGGTTGCCAGGGAGGCATTCAGAAATTCACGGCGCAGCATGCCGTCACTTTCGAACGATGCCCAGGGGGAATCAAGCATGACCTTTCTTGCTGCGGGCGGGGAGTTCATAGCGTCCGGGTGAAGAGAACAGCCGTAATTTCCTGTAGGGCATTGATTTGAATCGAGCCCTTCTCCCACCTTTGCTTCCTTTTGTCATGAAAACGTGCCAACTTCTGTCGGGCTGTGTTTTGTTTCTTTGGGCCAACTCCCTCCCCGCGGCGGAACCCCTCTCGGCCTCGGTGGATCTCGATCACGATGGCCGGAAGGAAAAGGTCCTCTGGCAGAAGTTCGCGGAAACAGAAAACGACGGATCTTTTTTCCAGCTCTTGGTTCTCGACGCTGGAGGAGGCATCCTGTGGGAAGGTCCGAAGAAGGCAGACGTCGGCAATCCCCTTGTGTTTGGCCGGTGGCACTTTGGGATCAGCCTGCCCCAACTGGTGGCCGACATTGATGGCGACGGAGAGGTCGAACTGGTCGCTCCGGCTCCTCAGGGAGACGTGTCACCGACGGCGTTCCGGGTGCTGCGCTGGACCGCAGGACGCTTTGTCACGGTGCGGACCGCGCAGTTGCTGGAGTCTCCCCGGGGCTCGGGGAAATTCCCTTGGTCGAACACTTCCGACTACGAAGGCACCTGGGTGAATTCTTTTCTCGGCGTGAATGCGGATGGCTCATTGAAGGTCGAACTCTTTGACTACCAGGGAGGGGAGTCCGTCCGTGGCGGGGTTGTTCATCTGGCGTTGGCAGGCCAAGGCTACAAGATCTCACGCTGGGTCAAGCCGCTCGCCGTTCTCTCCGACGAACCGGAGACGCCAGATCGTCCTTCTGGCTCCCTTGTCTACCAAGCCCATCTCGGGAAGGGGGACCACCTCAATTCCAGTGGCATGCGACTCAAGTCCGTCGGGGAAATTCTGCGGCAGGATCGGGCCAACTATTACGGTGGCCGGGGGGACGATGAGGACACTGCTGATGAGATGTTTCGCACCCGGGAGGGACGGGAGCGGATGGACAAGCTGGAAGTTGTCCCCGTCGGCACGGATGTGGCATCCCTCCGGGAGGCCATCCTGAATGGAACGCCGGTGGTCGAGGTCGAAATGACCAAAACCCAACTGAAGGTCAGGATCGTGGCGCCTTGAGTCGCAGCCCGGACGGCTTCAGGCCAGCACACCCTGAACGACTTGTCCGGCAACGTCCGTGAGCCGGAAATCTCGGCCGGCGTGGCGGAAGGTGAGTTGTTCGTGATCCAACCCCAAGAGGTGGAGCATGGTGGCGTGGAGATCGTGCAGATGCACCGGATTTTCCACGGCTTCGTAGCCGTGCTCATCCGTGGCGCCATAGGCCGTGCCGGCCTTCACTCCGGCTCCGGCTAGCCACATGGTATAACCCTTGTTGTTATGCCCCCGGCCATCCTGGGTGGGATCATCCGGGGTGCGTCCAAATTCCCCGCCCCAAATCACGAGGGTTTCCTCAAGCAGTCCCCGCTGGGAGAGATCCGCAAGCAGACCCGCGATGGGACGGTCAATCTGGGAGCAGGCTTTGGGCATCAGGCTGGAGACGAAACCATGGTGGTCCCAGT
>JADZAX010000131.1 GCA_020852405.1 Verrucomicrobiales bacterium | reverse complement strand
TTCGTCACTCACCAAGGCCTTCCTTTCCTGAAATCAGAGGGAAAGTTCGCGTCCTTGATGTTAATCTGAAGACACCTGATTCATGCCCACCATCCTGATTGTAGACGACGAAGAAGATATCCGGGAACTGGTATCCTTGAACCTGGCACGGGAAGGTTACGACCTTTTGGAGGCCGGAGATGGATTGGTGGCCCTCAATCTTGCCCGCAAACAATGTCCGGATCTCATCATCCTGGATTTGATGCTTCCCCAAAAAGACGGGTTTTCGGTCTTCCGCGATTTGCGTAGCGACAGCCGCACCCACGGAATCCCGGTGCTCATGCTGACCGCGCGGGGAAAATTGGACGACCGCCTCGCCGGCCTGCAAATGGGCGCTGATGACTACATTACCAAGCCGTTCAGTCCCAAAGAGCTCCTTTTGCGGGTACGGAACGTCCTGAGAAGGACCAAAACCCCACCCAGCGCCACGGTGGTGGAAGTTGGAAATTTCCGCCTCGACAAAAATCATCTCAAATTGCATCTCCTGGGAGAAGAGATTGATCTCACGGCAACTGAGTTTAAACTGCTTCTGCTTCTGATCGAATCCCCCGGGGTCACCAAGGAACGGGCGGAACTCCTCCAAAAAGTCTGGGGATATAACGATCTCATCCAAACCCGAACTCTCGACACTCACATCAAACGCCTCAGGGAAAAACTGGGATCCGAGGGGGGCAGCATCGAAACCATCCGGGGCGTCGGCTACCGTTTTGCCTTGTCCGGCGAGTGATCGTTCCTACCGCAACCTTCCGTGCAGACCGTCCTCATTGTCATCCTGGCACTGTCTCTGGCCGTCCTGCTGTGGCGTTTCTTGAGGGTTCGGCGGATCCTCCGGCAATTGGATCGATTGGCAAAGGAGTCCGGCACGCGGGAAGCGCTGATGTCTCCTCTGTGGGACCATGATGAAGCCTTGGAGGCGCTGGGACATTCCCTGCTCAATCTTCACGACGAAGCAGTCCTGGAACGTGACCTGGAAAGTGCCCGGCGGCGACTCCTCGAAGCCCTGCTTCATGAACTTTCGGAGCCCATTTTTATCCTGAATGAAAATTTGGAAATCAGATTTTCCAATGTGGCCGCCCGGCAAATGTTCCCCAGCGAACAGGAGCACGAAGGTCGCAGCCTTATCGAAGTCTGCATTGATCACCGCATTGTCGACACGGTGGCCTTGGCATTGAATCTGGGAGCAAAGACCCAGGATCGGATCAAGCGCAGGGCATTGGACCGGGCCGAAAGACTGGAGCACACCTTCCTCGTGGAGGCTGAGCCCTTGTCCGCAACATTCCATGGCGTCCCCAGTGCCTGGTTGGTGATCCGGGACATCACCCTGCAGCTAGAGACAGAACAACTCCGGCGCGACTTCCTTGCCAACGCATCCCATGAATTGAGAACGCCGCTTTCGATCATCAGCGGCTATCTCGAAATGATGGATGACGGTCAGAGTTCCCCAGCCATGGCGGCCAAAGCAGTGCCTGTGATGAGGAAGCATGCCTTGAGGATATCCCGCCTCGTGGAGGACATGCTCACCATTTCCAAATTGGAAAGTCAAGGGGCCGAGGATCTGCTCAACCGGGATGCATTCGACCTCCAGGAGTGTCTCCACAGCAGTTTGGATCACCTCCAGCCGCTGCTGGAGCAAAAGAAGGTCCGTCTCAAGGTCGTTTTCCCGGAGCATGCCCCGATGCTCTACGGAGACCGCCACTATTGGGATCAGATCTTTTTCAATCTTGTGGAAAACGCCATCAAGGAGAATCCCGAACCCGGACTGCACGTCACCATCACCGCCACCGTCGAACAGGGGCGCTACCAAATCGACATCACGGACGACGGGGTCGGCATTCCCGCGGCGGATCTGGCCCATATTTTCAAACGATTCTACCGGGTCCGCAAAGATCGCGGGCAATCCGTCAAGGGCACTGGATTGGGCCTTTCGATCGTCCGCCGAGCCGTCGAAGCTCACCGAGGCACCATCGCCGTCCGCAGCCGTCCCGGGATTGCGACGACCTTTACGATTTCCGTGCCTCTGGCCGCCGGGCAGGAAGCCAGAGAGTCTGTGCCCAAGCAAGAACGATCCTGATCCGGAAGGCCGCCGCACTGATCGCACCATTACCGGGGAATGCTCGTGCCAAGGCTGGAGTCGATTGTCACGGCCACAACTTCCCTTGTCAGCCGGAGCCTGCCTTTGTCGGGAGAGCAATCAGAACGGTTGTTCCGAACCACCCACACCATCACACCCACGTTCCATGAAAAAACTTCCCATTTTCCTTCTTTCCCTGTCCGGTCTGACAATCCTTGGTCTGACATGGCAGGGCGACGCTCAAACTCCATCAGCTCCTGCCCACGCACATGGAATGCAAAGTTGGTGGACGAAAAGAAGGGAATTCATCAGAAACCTTTCCGACCTCATCACTCAGATCAGAAGCAGGTGCGGGACAGAAAATTTGATTTCGCACCAAATCCAGCATGTCTTAACCGGAAATCACCACCAACCAAACGGGAAGCTCCCCTGAACCATCTCTGAAACCAGTCGGGGCTGTGCGGCACAGGCACAAAAAAAGCGGAATCCGCAGCCGGACTCCGCTTTTTTGGTTGTTTCTAATCACCAGGATACGCAACTTAATCCGGTTTGTGGACCGAGTGGCAGCTCTTGCAATTCACCGCCTTTTTGTAGGCATCCGCGGCACCAGTTTCCTTGGCCTGGACGGCTTTCACAGCTTTCACGAGGGTCTGGCATTTCTCCACCCAGGCGGCCTTTTCTCCTTTGGGCGGATCAATGGCGCAAATGTCCTGATAGCCTTTCAGAAGTTCCGCCAATTCGGCATCCGTGGCGGTGCCGGCGCCCACTTTCTTGCACGTGGGGTCGGTGCCTTGGGGGGCCTTGTGGTATTTTTTCATGAAGTCGGAGATGACTTTGTCATCCGCGCCACGGGAACTGACGGTGGCAAAGACAACGAGAGAGGCAAGGGCGGCTCCCAAGAAGAGAACGAATGAGCGGTGCATGGTTGGGATCGGAGTAGGGTTTGGTTTGAAACACATCGTCACGACGGTGGCGGTGCGGATGGACTGGATTTTCTCCCCAAGCGGGGCGAACCGTCAAGGATGATGGCTGTCAAACCGTGATTGCGTGAGGATTTTGCCAACGCTTGGATGTTCGTTCGGAGAATATTGGGACTCGCCCCCCTCCCCTTTGAATGGCCGGAAGTCCAAACCGGTTTTGAAGCCCGTCCAATAATCTTGACCATCCGATCCGAAGGTGTCGCAGGCCTGAACCGCCACCGTGCGGTCGGACACGGTATCGGCCGCGGGAAGGTGGTTGAGAACGCTGGGAGTGGTGAAAGCGGAGTGGTCGCTGACCAGCAGACAGCAACTGGCGGACACGCGCAGGCCCCAAAATGCCGTCTCGCGGTAGTGCTGGCATCTCATTTTCGACATAATTCCACCCCCCCTGCGAGGCTGGGGGTAGGGCGATCGATGTTTTTTGCCCGGGGCTTCATTTGGTTTGCAACCGCTCAGCCACCAAAGACATCGCAAAAAACATTTCGGTCGCGATCTGAAAACTGCGTTCATCATACCGTGCGGCCTCTTGAGGGGTGCTGTCAGCGGACTTGGGATCTTCGTAGTGCAACGGGAAACGACCATCGGCGCCCAGTACATTCGGGCAGTGCTGGTCAGCTTCCGAGCAGCACATCATGGCGGCAAATTTCTCGGACGGATTTCCTTCCTCAGTATATTTTTTGGAGTAGGCCCGAATGGGAGGCTTGTCATCGGCATACTGAATCAGGTAAACCGGATTCTCACCCGTCGTGGACGCCGCCACGGACAAACCCGCCCTCCGGAGCGCGCGCACAGTTCGGATGTTGCAGGCCGTCGCCTCAGTTCCTCCTGAAAACGTTTTTAGATCGCCAATTCCATAGTATTCGGCGGCAACTTGACACCACACCTGGGCGAGGTGACTGCGCCGCGAGTTGTGCGTGCATATGAAAACCAGAT
>JADZAX010000130.1 GCA_020852405.1 Verrucomicrobiales bacterium | reverse complement strand
TTTTCCTGCACTGGAGACCTCAAAGGCCTCGCCCGCTATGGTCCTTGGCATGAGCTGCGTCTTGGCACGGGGTCGTTTCTCGCCGAGCATGACGCCGGTACCAGGGTTGTCTCCGCGTGGACCCGGAGTGGGGAATTCAGCCTCGAAATGCTCCAGACCCCTCTCTCCGGGAGAGGGCGTGGCGGCAGGCTCTGCGTTGGCTCCGGATCGCTGGCGCTGGTGCAGCAGGATGAAGACTTGGAGCTTGTGCTCCCGGATCAGCAGACCATTTCTCTGGGAAAACTGGCGCCGGGTCGGACGTCCCATGTCCTGTTGTCTGCCACCTCCGGACAAATCCGGGCTTGGATCGATGGAAAGGAGTCTCCTTCCCTGCCCCGCTTGCAGACCCTCCCCAGCCAGTGGGATTCCAAAGGAATGGCACTCACCTTGGGCGATCTGTCTGGTGGCGGTCTCGATTGGAAGGGAGCCTTGGAGAAAGTCGCGCTGTATGACCGGGGCATCTCCGCGGACGAGGCCCTGCAGCACCACACCCTCTCCTGGAAATCGCTTGAGGGCCGTAAAGCCCCGCCTCAGGCGGAGATCGAGGCTCGCCTCGTGGAGGCCACCGTGCCGCCCGGGCTCGATGAGATCGGAACCTATCGGCGGGCCTTGGTGGAAAACGTCTATGAAGTCACTGCGGTCAAGTCGGGCGATCTGGCGAAAGTCGGTGACCAGATCGTGGCTCTGCAATGGGTCATCATGGATGGGAAACTGTTGCCCTCAGCGGCGGAATTAGAACCCGGTCAGGCCACCCGGATGCGGCTGGAGCCCGCCGCGGACCACCCCGAGTTGGAAGGCGAGTTCCGCAGCAGTGATCACTCGGCCTTTGGGGCGACGGTCTTCCTTGACGTCACTGAGTGAGCAGGGAGGCGGTCAGGATGCTCCTGCCGTGAATCCTCCTCAGAGTAGCTCGTAACCGAGCACGCTGAGCGCGTAAAGAGCGGCGGTCTCGCTGCGGAGAACAATGGGGCCCAGCGAAAGAGGCCGGAAACCGGCGGTGAGCGCCTGACTCAGTTCAGCAGGGGTGAAATCACCCTCCGGTCCGATCCAAATGTGGACTTTTTGGGGAGAGTCTCCGCCATGGTTCTCGCGGTGTTCGGACAGCAGTTCGCGAAGGGGCAGGGTCTCCGGAGAAATGGCGGCAATGAGACGGAGTTCCCCGGGGCCGGGACGGCCAAGCGCCCCGAGTGCCTTGGTTACTGTCTGGGGCACGGCAATGTCCGGAACCAGGTTGCGACCGCACTGTTTGCAGGCTTCCAGGGCGTTGCGTTGCCATTTGTCCCGGCGTTTTTCTGCTTCATCGGCATCGAGGCGGACCACGGTTCGGTCAGAGAGCAGCGGCATCAGCGCGCTGGCACCCAGTTCCACCGCTTTCTGCACAATCAGGTCCATGTTCTTCCCTTTGGGAACCGCCTGGCCAAGAACCAACTGACTGCGGAGCGGGACACTGCGGGACATTCCGAGGGGACGGAGGGTGACGAGCTGGTCGGTGGTGGTGACGATTTCCACGTTGGCCTCGGTCCCGGATCCGTCAAAGACGGTGACGCGGTCCCCCGGACGGCAGCGCACGACCTGCGTGCAGTGATGGGCCTCTTCGCCTTCGAGCCTCAGATCTTCAGCATTCCACCGGGCAGGGGGGATAAAAAAGCGGTGCCGGGACATCGGGACTATTTGAAAAAGCGCTTCGCCTTCTCAAAGAACGATTCGCGCAAAGGGGAGTTTTCGTGGTTGATGCTTTCGGCGAAAGCCCGGAGCTTTTCCTCCTGGTCCTTGGTGAGCTTCGTGGGCACCTCGACCTGGATGGTCACCAGGAGGTCCCCCTTCCGGCTGGAATTGATCTCCGGCATGCCTTTGTGGCGCAACCGGAAAACCGTCTCACTCTGGGTGCCCCCGGGGATTTTGACAGTGGCTTTGCCTTCCAGTGTCGGCACGACCAGATCCCCCCCCAGGGCCGCGAGCGAGAAGGGCACGGGTACGGTGCAGTGGAGGTCGTTGTGATCCCGTTCGAAAATTTCATGCCGCTTCACATGAATGACGAGGTAAAGGTCGCCCGCCTCGCCTCCGCGCTGTCCTGCGTCCCCGTTTGCGGTGGAGCGCAGCCGCACCCCATCGATGGCTCCTGGGGGAATCCGCATTTTGACGCGGGTAACGCCCTGGACCCGGCCTTCTCCCCGACAGGCAGAGCAAGGGTCGGCGATGACTTCGCCGGCGCCGGCACAGGTGGGACAGGGCTGTTGGATGTGGAAAAACCCCCGGGAGGTCACAACTTGGCCGCTCCCTCCGCAGGTTCCACAAGCGCGCCCGGCGGCTTTGCCTTTGGCCCCGGTGGAATGGCACTTGTCGCAGGCGACGAATTTTTCCAGTTCCAGTTCTTTTTCCGTTCCTTGGGCGGCCTCTTCGATGGAAATGTTCAGATCGTAACGAAGGTCCGAGCCGCTGCGTTTCATCCCTTGGCGCCGCCGACCACCGCCGCCGCCGCCACCACCGAAAAACTCTTCAAAGATGCTGCCGCCACCGCCACCACCGCCAGCCCCGGCGAAGACTTCCCGGAAAATGTCGAAGGGATCGTGGAACCCGCCGCCGCCGCCGAATCCGCCGCCGCCGGCTCCGGGACTGCCGGCCCCGAAGGCGGCATGACCGAAGCGGTCGTAGGCGGCCCTTTTCTGCTCATCCATGAGCACCTCGTAGGCTTCACCCAATTCCTTGAATTTGTCTTCCGCGGCCTTGTCATCCGGGTTCTTGTCCGGATGATATTGCACAGCGAGCTTTCGGTAGGCCTTTTTGATTTCGGCTTCAGTGGATTCCCGGCCCACGCCAAGGATTTCGTAATAATCGCGTTTCGCCATGACAATACAGTCTGTGAAAGGGAGGGAAGGAACGTCAGGCGCGGTCTTTTGCGGGCCCCGTGGAAACCGCGACCACCGCGGCTCGGAGGAGGCGCTCCCGGAGTTTGTAGCCGGGACGGAGGAGGCGGATCACCGTGCCTTCAGGGACGGTGTCGGAGGCTTCCTGTTGCACGGCCTCGTGCTGGTTCGGATCAAAGGGAGCTCCCTCGCCCGGGACAGGCTCAACCCCATAGTCTTTCAGCAGGTCTTGGAATTGCTTCAGCACCATGCCCATGCCGAGGAGAATGGAAGAGGCGTCGCCGGTTGGGGAGGCCTGGGCTGCTTTGAGACCCATTTCATAATTGTCGAGGACCGGCAGCAGGCTTTCGAGGAGCGAGCTGTTGGCGTATTGGAGGGCTTCGGCACGCTCGCGGGTCATCCGCTTGCGGTAGTTCTCAAAATCAGCCGCCGTCCTCAGAGCGAGCTCTTTCCACTTCGCAACTTCGCCCTCCAACTCGGCGACCGGATCAGCCGGGTCTTCATCAGGCCGCTCCGGGGTGGGGGAGGCGATGGTGGGATCGAGGTATTCTGCTTCGGACTCGGATGGGCGCTCCATGGGGATGGTTCTGTGGACAGGGTACTGGGGTTGGGACTTGAAAAAAGGAACTCACCGATTGGCGGGTGGCCAATATTCACCGCTTTTCCAATGCGATCAAGGTAACGTCGTCATTCTGTGGCATTCCCGTTCCAAAAGCGCGCAGGGAAGCGGCGATGCCGTCGATGACCGCCTCGCTGCCGCTGCTGGCGAGTTCCTGGAAGCGCTCCCGGAGCCGGTCGATGCCAAATTCCTCCATGTCAACGTTCTGCCGCTCGATGGCGCCATCCGTGAAAAGCAGAATGACGTCCCCTGGCGCCATGCGGAAACAGAAATCTTCGACACACTGCTCAAACACTTCTCCTTGGTCGATCCCCGCGACCAATCCAGAAGGCTCCAGGGCTTCGATCTCGGAAGTGTCACTCCGGTAACAGAGGGGCGGTTCATGGCCCGCGCAGGCAAGGGTGATCTCATCGTTGCCCTTTTCGAGCACGAGGTAGAGGAGACTCACGAACATGTCCTGCCGCATGTCGGGAAAGAGCACGCGGTTCACCGCGTGGAGGACCTGGGCGGGGGATCGGGTCAGCCCGACATTGGCCCGCAGAATGCTTCGGCTCATGGCCATGACGAGCGAGGCGGCGATGCCTTTCCCGCAGACATCACCGATGGCGACGCCGTAGTGGGTTTCATCGATCTTGATATAGTCGTAGTAGTCGCCACTGACGACACGGGCGGGACGGTAGATCGCGGCCAGATGGAAATCGGAGAGCGCCGGGGGCTTCATCGGCAGCATGATGCGCTGGATCTCGCTGGCGCGGCGGATCTCCTCGTCGAGTCGGCGCTTTTCCCCGGCTTCGACATGCACGAGGGCATTGCCGAGGGCAAAGGAAGATTGTTCCGCGACGGAGCGGAAGACTTCGAACTCGTTCATCGAAAAGCCTTTGCTTCCTTTGCCACCCCGGTGCCTTGTCATCGCCAGCACCCCGAAACGTTTCTGCCCGTAAATCAGGGGAGCCAGCATCGCGGAGGTGTTGTGCTGGCTCTCCGCCGCCACTTCTTTGAGGGACTCCTGAATCGCAAGGTCGTGGATCATCACGGCGCCGGCACCCCCGAGGATTTCTCCGAGGAGCCCCTCCGATTCAGGAATGTGGGCGAGCAGCAGGTGGCTGCGCAGGGCCGCCGACTTGCCGGGTGTTTCTTTGCGGAGAGATTCCGGCAGCGGAATCACCACCGGCTCGGTGGCGCTGACATGGACGGCGGTGAGTTCCCCGTCCTCTGCGAGATAGAGGATGGCTCCGTCCGCCGAGACCACGTCCGCGGCCCCTTCCACGATGAAACGCTGCAGGGCACTGGCGCTGGTGTCATCCCTCAGAGATTCCCCGAGGCCGTGAAGGAACTCAAACATGCGGTGTTCCCCCACCGCGATCTCGTCCCGCTCCCGGGCCACGACCAGCAGGCGTCCCCGGTAACGCGCCCAGATGAGGGCCGTGATCAAGGCGCCCAAGACCAGCAGCGACCCGTAAACGTAATGCTCCATGCGCAGTGAGAAATTCCCGACCCTTGATTTCCGGTTTCCTGCCGGAGTCTACCGGGTTGCTTCAGGTTGGGGGTTCGCCCCCGAGTTCCATTTTCAGGTATTGGATGACGTCTTTGAAGAGGGGCAAATTGTCGACATTTGCCTTCACGAGGGCCTCATGGGCTTCCAGACAAATCTCCGTTTTTTCCTCCCGGTCCATGGCCACCGGGCGGATGGGTTGGGAAAGATTCTCGGCCACCAGCAGTCTTTCGCGGGCCCAGGTGTCCTGCTCGGCGTCCAGAGCCATCAGCTTGTGCAGTCCGAGCTTGCGCAGGGCGGTCCGGTTTCGCTCGTTAGCGTTGATCACATCCGTCCTCCCACCGCGGGCCGAAAGCTTGAGGGTGTGGGAGCAGAGTGTCCCCATGAAGGTGGAATCCATCAGGGAGCATTCCTCCAGATCCACGACATAGCGGAGCACGCCCTGTTCGGCACAAATGCCGAGGAAATTGGCAAGATCGGGGGCATTCCGGTTGTTTCCCGGTCCTTGAACCCGGATCCACGCCAAATCCTTGAAACAGCCGGCAACAATTCCGCTGCCGGTGGGGGAGTTTTGGGGAGTGACATCGGTCATCGTTGCGGGGGATCAACGGCTAAATCACTCCTGAGATCGGGGCCGATCACTCAGGCCGCCCGGCATTCCGGGCTTCCCCCTTCGCTCAGGGAGGGGATCTGCGTCCTGTTCCGCCATTCCGGAGCTCAGGACGGGGTGTTCACTCACTTCCACAGGAAAGACTTGCTTTCGGCGACAGGGGTCCCACCGGAGATGAGGGTGGTCTTCCAGGCAGTGACCGGCCCGCCAGTGGTATAAGCCTCGCCTGTGACTCTGAATTCAGAAGTGTTCCGGCCTTTCTTGCCTCTGATGTCGATCACCTGCGTGTGCACGGTGGAACCGGTGTTGCCTTGCAGATATTCCAGCTTCAACTCGTCGGCCCCTCCTTGCGGCGCGTGCCAAAAAACGGTGTAATAGTTGCCAAACCGCTCCACAAACTCCTCTGCGGTGACTGCTCCATGGAGGCGCCGCAGCTGCTCGGTCTGGATCATCTGGTCTTCCGTCAGGATCACCTGCCCGGGCTTCAGGTGATAGGGATTCACCTTGGTGATTTGCGGTCCGGAGGTGGAAACGCAGGAGACAAGAGCTTGGCCTGCCAGGACCAGAGTAAGCAAGGCAAGCGGACGGAGTCGTGGATTCATCAGATCGGAAGGCGAGGGATTCGCGGTTTCGGCAATGGATGGGAAGTTTTCTCTTCCATCCAAACCGACGCGTTGTCGAGCGAAAATAAGTGCAATTGATCTCCTTGGAAACTGAAAATGTGTTCTTCCGGCTTCTGACGTGACCTCAGATGCGCCCTCCCCTCCCGCCGACCTCCTTTTCGGGAGCCAGTTTCCGGTTGGATTCGTCTTGGATGGCGTTACCATGGGCTCCGCATTATGGATTGCAGCCTCCGCGACATCACTAGCCGTCTCGTCCAGTCATATCATGAGATCGGAGGGATCAATCGTCTCGACTGCGCCAACCTGCCCTCGAAACGTGCCATCGGGTCGGTTTGTGAAGAGCTTCTCCAGGTCCTCTTCCCCGGCTACCACGATGAGGAACCGGTCCCTGCCGATGAGCTCGAGATGATCACGAGCGAGCGGATCGCCAATCTCACCGAGACCCTGGAAACGGAAATTTCCAAGGTGCTCCGGCTCCGCGACGATGCCTCCGAGCCTCCGGGGGGCTGGCGGGCGGAGTCCCGCAAACTAGCCTGCCGGGTGCTCAATGCCCTGCCGCGGCTCCGGGCTCTCCTCCGCACCGATGTGGAGGCCGCCTACGAAGGGGATCCCGCCGCCAAAAACTTCGACGAGATCATCCTCGCGTACCCCTGCATCGAGGCCATCGCCATGCAGCGCTGCGCCCACGTCCTCTATTCGGAAGGCATTCCCCTGATCCCGCGCATCATGACCGAGTGGGCCCACAGCCGGAGCGGTATCGACATCCATCCCGGCGCCCGCATCGGCACCCATTTTTTCATCGACCATGGCACGGGCGTGGTCATTGGTGAGACCTGTGTCATCGGCGACTACGTGAAGCTCTACCATGGCGTCACCCTGGGAGCGCGCAATTTCCCGAAAGACTCGCAGGGCCGCATCGTGAAAGGCAACAAGCGTCACCCCAACGTCGAGGACCATGTCGTCATTTACCCCAATGCCACCGTGCTCGGAGGGAAGACCACGATCGGTGCCGGATCCACGATCGGGGCCAACGTTTTTCTGCGCGAAAGTGTGCCCGCCAATTCCTTCGTCTCCACGGAAGGGGAAAAGCTGCGGGTCTTTGACAAGACCACAGGCGAGCAGGTGCTGGAGTTCTCCGGAGAGCGGGAGAACTGAGAGGTCCGGGAACTTTTGTCCGAGTCTGGACCACTGAGGTGGCCCCGGCGGACGGAGCCAGTGTCATGATTGGATGTGAGGATTGAGAGTTGGGGCGTTCTCGGCAGATTCCAACGGAGAACCAAGCAGAAGAACAACCGAAGGGACTTCACCGCGGAGGTCATCTCGCCACCCGGGACCGGTCATGGCCATCGCTTGCGGGCCAAAATCCCAACTACGGGAAGGGGGGGCGACGCTTGATCCACGCGCGAAAATCGATCAAACCACCGCACTGGAATTCGATTCGACCCTTTCGCTTCTCCGGACTTACCCTGTTCCCTCGGCAAATCTGCCGCTGCCTGCGGCTTCTGGTCGCCGGCGACCGAAGGACAATAAAGATCGCCTATTGGTCACAATTCCTCTCGAAAACGTCAGGGAGCTGTGATGCCATGACAAGATCCAGATGACCGAATTCCCATCCGACTCCACTCGCCGCGACGCCTTTCTCACCACCCGGTGGACCCGGGTCGGTCTGGCGCAGACGGACTCGGACGATGGTCGCGAGGCGCTGCGCGATCTCTGCGAGGCCTATTACGAGCCGGTCGTGGCATTTCTCCGCGTCGCGCTGCGCGAGGCGGACTCGGCTCGGGAAACCAGCCACGCCTTTTTCGCGGAGTTGCTCGCGGGCGGTCGGATCGCCGCGGCGGACCGGAGCCGGGGGCGCTTCCGCTCCTATCTCCTCGGCGCGGTGAAACATTTCGTCGCCCACCGGCGCGAGGCGGCCCGACGGCTGAGGCGCGGCGGCGGCCGGGAGGCGGTGCCGCTAGACGATCCCGACACGCCCGAATTCGAAGACACTTCCCAGCTTTCGCCGGAGGCGGCCTTCGACCGCCAATGGGCGGCGACGGTCGTCGCCCGCAGCCTCGATGCCCTGCGCGCGGAATGCGCGGCGGAGGGAAAGGCCGACCTTTTCGAACAGGTCGTCGATCTCCTCGGCGGGAATGTCACCCACGGGGACCAGGCAGCGCTGGCGGACCGCTGCGGCATGAGCTATGACGGCTTCCGCATGGCGGTAAGCCGTCTCCGAAAGCGCTTCCGCGCCTGCGTGAAGGCTGAGGTCGCCGGCACGCTCGACGACCCGGCCGTGGTGCAGGAGGAAATGGAAACGCTTTTCGCGGCGCTCGCGGGGAGATAGGGAAAATAGTCGGTTCGGTTTTGCCGGATGACGCGTCAGGACACAGGCATGAGCGATTCTCCCTCCACTCCCACGATCTGCCCGGCCTGCGGCGCGCTCCTGCCGGAAGACACGCCTGGGAGCCGTTGTCCCCGCTGCCTCATGGCGGCGATCATCGAGCCCACCCAGCCGGGGGATCGGGTCGCGCCCATACCGCCGCTTTCGCCGGAAGAACTTGCCCCCCACTTTCCTCAAATCGAGATCCTTGCTTGCCTCGGGCGCGGCGGCATGGGGGTGGTTTACAAGGCGCGGCAGAGATCGCTGAACCGCCTCGTTGCCCTGAAGCTGCTCGCTCCCGAACGCGCCGACGATCCGGAGTTCGCGG
Organism: Verrucomicrobiales bacterium; assembly: GCA_020852405.1. GTDB lineage: Bacteria > Verrucomicrobiota > Verrucomicrobiia > Verrucomicrobiales > DEV007 > JACKQE01. The sequence continues at coordinate 56 of JADZAX010000130.1, read as the reverse complement.
CACGGTTTGAAAAAGAAGCTCATGCCCTCGCCGCGCTGAATCATCCCAATATCGTC
>JADZAX010000129.1 GCA_020852405.1 Verrucomicrobiales bacterium | reverse complement strand
CAAGGAATTGGTGGAGCGCGCGGCCCGCCTTGAAGGAACGAAGACCACGGCCGCCGAGTAGTGCCGAAGGCAACTCGGAGCACTGACGGTGCTTGCGGCGCGAGCGCGTGCTTGCGGCGAGGGAAGGATGGGGGCAGACTGCCTCCGCATGAAACGCATCCTCCTCCCTCTTCTGGCGGTTGGGCTGGCTTATCCGGCCTGCCTCACGGCGGCGCCTGATCGTCCCAACATCCTTTTCATCATGGCGGATGACCAGGCGCCCTGGGCACTGCACGCTTCCGGTTATGCCCAGGCGCACACCCCGAACATGGACCGGCTGGCGTCGGAAGGGGCCCGCTTCACCAACGCGTTCACCCCGACTCCCGTCTGCAGTCCGGCCCGCGCCAGCCTGATGACGAGCCGCTACGGTTCCGAGCTCGGGATCACCACTGGCTCAATCCCAAGGCGGACAAAGATCTCGGCCTTGCCGATGAGGTCATGACCTGGCCCCGCCTCCTCCAGCAGGCCGGCTATGACACCGCCCTGTTTGGCAAATGGCACCTCGGAGATCTCGATTCACAGCATCCCACCCAGCGGGGATACGGCACTTTCATGGGCTTCCGGGGGGGCGGCAATTCCCCGAAAAATCCCACCCTGGAGAAGGATGGTGTCACGGCAAAGCATGAAGGATTCATTGTCGACATCGGCGCCGACGAGGCCATCGGCTGGCTCAAGGCCCACAACAACGCCAAGCCGTTCGCCGTGAGTGTGCACTTCCGCGAACCCCATGCGTCCTACCTTCCCGTGCGGGAGGAAGACTGGGATCAGGTGAAACATCTCGACAATCCCGAGATTCCCAATCCCGAATACCCGGGGCTCGATGTGGAAAAAACCAAGAAAATGACCCGCGAATACCTCGCGTCAGTCGCCGCGATCGACCGCAACCTTGGACATCTCCTCGACACCATCGAAGCGTTGCAGCTGCGGCAAAACACGTTGGTCATCTACACCTCGGACCATGGTTACAACATGGGGCACCATGGCATCTGGCACAAAGGCAACGGCCACTGGCTCCTCAAAAAGGAGGCCCTGCCTCCCGCCACCGCGAACATTCCCTCCGGTCAGCGGCCCAACATGTTCGACACCTCTGTCCATATTCCCTTGATCATGCGGTGGCCGGGAGTCATCGCATCCGGCACGGTGAACGCGCACACGGTTTCTCATCTCGACTGGCTGCCCACTTTCGCGGGGCTCTCGGGTGCCGCCGTGCCTTCCGGGGCGGTGGTCCGGGGACGTGACCTGACCCCGTTGCTCCGGGGGCCGGTCGGGGACTGGGATGATGATTTCTACGCCGAATACTCCACCAAGCACCAGTCGAAAACCCACATGCGGATGTACCGGACACCGGAGTGGAAGCTGATCCGCGATTTCAACAACGAAGGCCGCGACGAACTCTTCCATCTGGCGGTTGATCCTGAAGAGACGACGAATCTGATCGCGGAGACAAGTCCCGAGGTGGCCCGCGTGGTTGCAAATCTCGACGGCCGTATTCTGGCCAAAATGGAGGCCTTGGGCGATCCGGTGCTGCCGCTCGCCAAGAAAATTCTCAAACGCTGAAGTTGGGATTCTCCAAGGATTCCTTCAACCTGTCCCAGTGGTTCGCGGCAGAAACGGTCGAATCATGAGATCGCCCGGCTCAAGGGAGCGTCGCCAGTGCTGGCGCATATTCCATCTTGCCAAGGGGATGGCGCAGGGTCCACAATGCGCGAATTGTTGTCAAACCTCCTCTCTTTTCCATGAAGATCTCCCCATTGGTCCTTCTCTCCGCCTGCTTTCTTGTCCTGTCCGCTCCGATCGGCCGGGGGCAGGATACCAAAAACTTTCCCGTGCTCGGACAGATCGAGCGGTTGGATCCCGCTCTGGATGCGCTCCTGCCGAAGGATGCGAAAATCGAGGTGCTTTCCTCCGGCTTTGTCTGGGCGGAAGGCCCGGTCTGGGTCAAGGATGAGGGGCCCAACGGTGGGCACATCCTTTTCTCCGACATCCCGAAGAATTCCATCATGCGCTGGGACGAAGGCACCGGGGTTAGTCTTTTCCTCAAGCCTTCCGGTTTCACCGGCCCGGGCGAATACGGGGAAGAACCCGGTTGCAACGGCCTGCTGCTCGATCCCAAAGGCCTGCTGGTGGCCTGCGAGCACGGTGACCGGCGCCTCTCGGTGCTCACCAAGGACGGGGGCAAGCGCACGCTGGTCGACAACTATGAAGGGAAACGGCTCAACAGTCCCAACGACGCCTGCTACCATCCCAACGGGGACCTCTATTTCACCGATCCGCCCTACGGTCTTCCCCAGCGTTGGGACGACCCCCGGCGTGAGCTCGATTTCTGCGGAGTCTACCGCCTCGGCAAGGATGGCAAACTGACCCTTCTGACCAAGGAAATGACCCGGCCCAACGGCATCGCTTTCTCTCCGGATCTGAAGACCCTCTATGTCGCCCAGTCCGATCCCGACGCCGCCTTGTGGAAGGCTTTCCCAGTGAAGGAGGATGGCACGCTCGGCGAGAGCCGCCTCTTCCATGACGCCACGGAGAATGCCAAGAAAGAAGAGCCCGGCCTGCCGGATGGGATGAAGGTGGACTCCCAGGGGAATGTCTGGGCCACAGGTCCCGGCGGTGTTTTCATTTTCACCCCGGCTGGCAAACTCCTTGGTCGGATCCAGACCGGGGAGCGCACCGCCAACTGCGCCTGGGGCGACGACGGCTCCACGCTTTACCTGACGGCCGACATGTATCTCTGCCGCGTCCGCACGCTGGCCAAAGGTGCTGGTTGGTGAGCGGATGGGAATCTCTGATTGAATTCGGCGCGGGGGCAAGGAAGATTGGGCGCCGCCCGGTTGGGGTTCTGTTTTGCAAGGACCGGTCGGTGCGGGCGGTTTCCTCCGCTCCCTGATCTGTCTCATCTTCCTCATGGCCACTGTTCTCGACACCCTGCAGAAGGGCACTGACTACCTCGTCCGCCATGGGATCGAGGAGGCGCGTCTCAACATGCAGCTCATGCTGGCCCACGCGCTCAAGTGCGATCGCATGCAGCTGTATCTTGATTTCGACCGGGAACTCGATGAACCGGTTTTGGAGCGCCTCCGCGACCTGGTGAAACGCCGCGGCAAGGGGGATCCGTTGCAGCATCTCCTCGGAACGGTCGAGTTCCTCGGGCGCGAATTCAACACCGATGCCCGGGCTTTGATTCCCCGGCCGGAGACGGAGGAGCTTTGTGACCGTCTGGTGCGACGCGCCGGCTGGCCGCAGGGGCTCCGGTTGCTCGACGTGGGAACGGGATCCGGAGTCATCGGTCTTACTCTGCTCGACCGCTGGCAGTCCGCCGGTGCCACCGGTGTGCTCGCGGACCTTTCCCCCGATGCCCTGGAACTGGCCCGGGAGAATGCCGCACTTCTTGGCTTGGGGCCGCCTGTCGTGGAATTTGTCCGAAGCGATCTGTTCTCCGGCTTGGGTGAACCGGCGCTGAGCGGAAGTTTCGACCTCATCGTCGCCAACCTCCCCTACATTCCGGCCTCGGAAATCACCGACCTGAGCCGCGAAGTGCGGAAGGATCCCGAGATGGCCCTGCTCGGTGGTGAGGTCGGCACCGAGATCATGGAGCGTCTCCTCCTTGCCTGCGGACCCTGGCTCCGCCCGGGAGGGGTCGTGGCGCTGGAATATGGCATCGGCCAGGGACCTGCCCTGCAGATCATGGCGGAGTCAGCTGGACTCGACTCCATCCAGCTCGTGAAAGATCTCACCGGCACGGAGCGTTTTCTTTTTGCTGTCAAACCAACAGAAAGCGCTTAAATTCGGCCCCCCTTCAGCATTCATGGACAAACTTATCGTACACGGCGGAAGCCAACTCGAAGGATCCGTCAGCATCAGCGGATCCAAAAACGCGTCACTTCCCATCCTTGCCGCCACCCTGCTCACCAAGGAATCCTGCATCATCCGTCGTGTGCCGGATGTCAGCGACACCAATTACATGCTGCAGATTCTGCAGAATCTGGGGGCGGAAGTCGAGCGGGCCAGTGGCACCGTGATCGTGCGGGCGGAGAAGATCGGCCATGAGGCGCCCTACGAGCTGGTGCGCAAAATGCGGGCCTCGGTTTGTGTCATGGGGCCGCTTCTGTCCCGGCTCCACAAGGCCACCGTCTCGTTGCCTGGGGGCTGCGTCATTGGTGACCGTCCGGTTGATCTCCACCTCCGGGGACTGGAGGGGCTCGGCGCCGAGGTCCAGGTCGAGGGCGGGGATCTCCATCTGAAATGCCGCGAGCTGCGGGGCAAAACCATTGACATGCGGGGAAAACACGGCACCACGGTGCTCGGCACCGACAACATCATGATGGCCGCGGTCCTCGCCAAAGGCACCACCATCATTGAAGGGGCCGCCTGTGAACCCGAGGTGGTCGATCTGGCAAATTTCCTCAACAAAATGGGCGCCAAAATCACCGGCGCCGGCACGACCCGCATCGTTGTCGAAGGCGTCAAGGAACTGCATGGGGTCGACCACACCGTCATCCCCGACCGTATCGAGGCGGGGACCTTTCTGGTGGCGGGTGCCATGGCCTCGACCAAGGGCATCACGCTCAAACGCGTCGAACGCGAACACCTCACCAGTGTGATCGAACTGCTTCAGGATGCCGGCTTCGAAATCGAAGGCAGCGGCAAGACTCTGACGATCCGCCCGGGGGCGCGTCGGGTGGGGTGTGACATCACCACTGAGCCATATCCGGGGTTCCCCACCGACATGCAGGCCCAGATGTGCGCCCTGTTTGCCACCACGCCCGGCATTTCCGTGGTCCGCGACACCATTTTCCCCCAGCGCTTCATGCACTGCTCGGAAATGAAGCGGATGGGAGCGGACATCGACCTGAACGATGGAACGGCCGTGATCCGTGGCGTTGACCATCTCAGCGCGGCCCCTGTCATGGCCAGTGATCTGCGCGCCTCCGCCGCTCTGTTGCTGGCTGCGCTCACCGCGAAAGGGGCCACCGAAATCAGCCGTGTTTATCACATTGACCGCGGCTACGAGCACATCGACCAGAAACTCGTCGATCTCGGTGCCCATATCGAGCGGCTGAAGGTGTGAATCAGGGCCGGAAACGGTAGCCAACTCCGCGGACGGTCTCGATGATCCCGGACCCCGTGGTTTCGGGCTCGATTTTGCGCCGCAGTTTGACAATGTGCTGGTCGAGGGTCCGTGACTCGGGGAAATAGTCGACTCCCCAACACCGGTCGAGCAGAACATCCCGGGGCACGGCCTGACCGCTCCGCTCATGCAGCAGTGACAGAATGGAAACCTCCCGGGGCGAGAGATCGACGCTCCGTCCATCCCGTTCCGCCCTGAGTTCCGCCGGATGGACGGTGAGGTCTCCCATGGTGAATCCCGGGGATCCCTGCGCAGGTCCCGTCTGTCGACGCAGTGCCGATCGGATCCGGGCAAGCAACTCATGACGACCGAATGGTTTGCGGATGAAATCGTCCGCCCCCAGCTCCAAGCCCACGACCACGTCGATTTCCTCGTTTTTGGCGGAGAGAAAGAGGATCGGCACGGTCCTGTCCCGGGCCCGCACGCGGCGGCAGACTTCGTAGCCATCGAGGCCGGGCATCATGATGTCGAGGCAGAGCAGGGAAGGCTGGTGCGCCTGCCAGATGACCAGTGCTTGATTGCCGTCGGCGGCTTCGAGGGGCGTAAACCCTTCCCCGCGGAGACAGTCGCAGACCGCCTCTCGCGTTAGGGGATCATCTTCGGCCACCAGAATCTTCATGTCAGCTGGCGCGGGATGCGGGAAAGGGAATCACCCCGGTGGCTGGCTCCGCCGCCGGGAGTCGGAGTGTTAGGGTGGCCCCATCGCCGGGGCCTTCCGGAGTTCGCAGTTTCAGCGAGCCGCCCTGTCGCTCCGCCAGATCGCGGGCGATGGCCAGGCCCAGTCCCAGCCCGGATCCTCCGGCGGAGGTACTCACGTCGAGGCGTTCGAAGGGTTTGAAAATACGCGCGGAGTGTTCCATTGCGATGCCTGGCCCACCGTCGGTCACCTCGATCACCACCCAGCCAGCCTCTTTTTCCGCTCTGATCTCGAGCCGCCCGCCGCTGGCGGCGTATTTTTCGACATTGGAAATGAGATTGCCGAGGATCTGAGTCACCGCATCCGCGTTCCCTCTCAGCCAGAGATCGGCTGGAATCGAGAGCCGGGGAGTGATCCCGGCCCTTTGCAGGGACGGGGCGGCCGTTTCGAGTGCCCTCTCTGCGAGAGGCCGCACGTCCACCGGGGAAGTTTCGATCAGCTCTTGGCCCTTGTCCCGACGGGCAAAAATGAGGATGTTGCCGATCAGACGGTCGAGTCGGCGGGTTTCTTCGGCGATCAGCACCAGTCGTTTCCGCACCGGTCCGGAAGCGGACTCGGCGGCGAGATCGGTGTTGAGCAGGATGTTTGTCAGGGGCGTTCTCAGTTCATGAGAGACGCAGTTGACAAAGGACACGCGTTGCTCCGCAATCCGCAGGGCTTGGCGCACGCGGTGACTGATGAAGAGGCCGCCGCCGAGGGTCAACCCTGCGAGGAGAACCGTGCCAACAAGCCAGGCCTGATCGTAGTGTTCCACGATACGGCGCTGGTCCCAGGCGACGAGTTGCCACGTCCCGAACCGCCCCGGATGGGGGAGCATGAGGTCAGGAGGAAGGCTCCTGTTTGCCGGCTCCCGTCCTGCCAGGAGCCCTCCGGGACCACGGATCAGTTCGGCCTGGCCATTGCTCTCACCTTGGAAGGTGGGGAAATTGACCTCCAGCCATTCCTTGAGTGTGGAATCGATCCGTTCGGCGATCTCGCTGCGGTCGAGAGTGAAGAGGGTGGTGCGCTGGACCGCCGTGCGGTGCCAATAGAGAAGCGGCTGCCGGGGCTCATCGATCCAGCCGGACGAACCCTGAGGCACCTCAGCCAGAGCCGGATCGAGCAACCGGCAAGGCCGTCCAGGAAGAACGCGGTCCTTGCTGAATGCCGGCTCCGCGCAGTCTTCGTTGGCCGGCCTGGTTGGGTCGATCCGGGCATGGTAGTCCCGGGAGGGATCTTCCGCTGTTCCCAAGAACGAAAGCAGTCGCAGCCCGGTGACCTTCCTGGCCTCCCGGGTCCGGCCGATGAAGTCCACCGGCGCGGTGGCCACGCCGTTCAGATGGGAGGTGTAGAGGGATTCCAGCCTGGCCAGCTCCGCCGACCACGCTTTGGTGAACTGCTCCAGGGCCCCGCCGTCCCGGGGGAGCCGCTGAATGGTTTGCCGGTGAGCCAAGCGTGCCCCTCCGCCCAGGCAAACGGCCACCGCGACACCGGTCGAAACCAGCAGAATACGGGGCAATCGGGAGGGCATCGGGGAAACTGGTGCGCGTTTGCTTCCGGTGACAGCTATCAAGAAACCGGTGGTTTTCAAAAGTCCACTGTCAGAAAGACCAGCCGTTTCCGGTCGATCGCCGATGCTCCATCGGGACCAGGAGGCGTGGTGATGCCGACGAGAAGGGGTTTGCCAGGGCTGACGGTGACCTGGCTGGTGATTCGTT
>JADZAX010000128.1 GCA_020852405.1 Verrucomicrobiales bacterium | reverse complement strand
GAGATCGGCAAAATGCTGGAACTCATGAAAAAGTGATTGTTCTGACGGCTGGGAGGACAGGACAGACAATTCCGATACCATGAGCGGAGCACTGGCTTCATCCAGAACCTCGGGAAATGGGGGAAGGCAATGGTGTCGCCTCGTCCGATGGGACGCATTGTGGTTCGTCGTGCTGGGGCTGCTGGCCTTGGTGGCTGTGGTGATCCTCGTCTGGTTGAAAGGGGGGGATGCCGCTGCGGCGGCGCAGTGGTGGCGGACGATGAGGGGGGACCGAACCATGGTGAAATACCTCGTATTCGTCCGTGGAGGACTGACCGTGGCGGCCTGGCTTGCGCTTTTCGTGACCGGAGCGCTTTTTGCAACCTGGCGGTGGTGGAATGCCAAGCCGGCCGCGGAGCCGGGGATTGGCACCTGCCAACCGGATCGAAAGTGGAGGACCTTCCTGCTGGTGATCGTGCTTCCTGTCCTGCTGGCGGGGATGGTGCGATGGCCCCGGATGTCTCTGAGCCTCTACAACGACGAGGCTGATGCCACCGTGCGCTTCACGCAGGGCATCTACAAAGGATCCTCCAAGGATCTCGCCAACGACAAACTGCCGGACTTCCGGACGCCTTCTTGGATCGAAACGGCTTGGGAGGATCATCTGGCGAACAACCACCCCTTGCACAATCTACTGGCACGGTGGCTCAACGGGCAGTGGCAGGCGGCGGAAGGCATTTCCATCAAAGGCATTGTGCGGGAGATCCCGCTTCGGTTTCCTGCCTTTTTGGGAGGCCTCCTTTCTGTGGGGGCAGCGGGAGCGCTGGCTTTGCGGATGGGGCTGCGGCGGAGTGCTTTCATTGTGCCCTTTATTCTGGCCGTGCATCCTTGGCACGTGCGTTTCACCACCGAAGCCCGTGGCTATGGTCTGCTGATGGGTTTCATCTCGCTGGGTCTGTGGTTTCTGGCGGGGGCGCTGACGGAGGACCGCCTACCAGCCGAGCGCCGCAGGGCACGCTGGCTGGGCTTCGGGGTGTGCCAGGCCTTGGCCTTGTGGGCCTATCCGGGTGCCGTTTATCTGACCGGGGTGATGAACTTCGGCATTGTCACTGGGTTCGTGGCGAAGGTGTGGCGGAAAAAAGATCCCTCCCGGTTCAGGGAAGATTTGAGTGGATGGCTCGTTGCCAGTCTGGTCTCCGGAACCGTGTTTCTCATAACAATGGCGCCGATCCTGCCCCAGTTGAAGCTCGCAATCCTCTATCATCCAATCATACACGCTCAAATGCCTTCCGGATGGTGGCCGGACGTTCTGGGGACCTCTTTTCTGGGAATGCCGTGGGGTGATCATTATCCGGAGAATCCACTCAATCCATCCTTGGAACGTTGGATGGGCGCTCCCTTTGCCTGGGGCGGGGTGACTGCGGCGGCAATTATGGTCTTGATTGGTTGCGTGAGGCTGCTCAAACACGGGGGCCACGCCGGGATTCTGCTGGTGATGGTCCCTGCCGTTTCTGCCATCGCACAGTTTCTTCTCAGCGCCCACGCTGAATTGCTCGTGCTAGTTTGGTACATGGTCTATTTGGTGCCTTTTGCGGCCCTCTGGTTGGGAGTTGGAGGGGCCTGCCTGTTGGATTGGGGGGGGCACTGCGCCGGGGAAATCCAACGGAAGCTTGCCGCCTATCTGGTCCTGGCAGGCTGGTTTTTCTGCATTGGCAAACCGCTCAGCATCTACCGGACTCTTGGCAAACAGGCGTTGAAAGAAAGTGTCATTGCCGCCCGCGGGGGCGTTTTTCCATTCACCGAGCAGCAGGGCCGGCCCATCGTGGTGGGGTGGTGGACCAATGCGGACGTTTATGATCCCACCTTGAAAGTGACCCATGACTATGACAGTCTGGCGGTCATGCAAACGCGCGCCGTGGAGGAAAACCGTCCTCTTTATTTCATTCTGGGCATGCGTCCTTCCGCAGTTGGGGAAAATCCGGCGTTCGTAGGGTTGCTCGAAGATCCGGCGCATTTCGAACGCGTGGCGGATTTTCCCGGCCTCAATGAGTCCCAATTCCACTCTGAAGTGTTCCGGTGGCTGGGACCATCCAAGATTGCCAGACCCGACGGGAGAAAAGAGAATTAGGTCCGCGACGGTCTTTCCGGTTGCAGTGCCCCCCCCTTGTTTGCTAGTATGGCATCTTATTGTCCCATCCTCATGGCCCGCATTCCCCATTCCTCCCTTTTTTCCGCCACCCTCCGGGTCGCGATGGTCGTGGGGTTGGCTTGGGGCGCCGGTAAGTCGGTGGGACAGGACGGCAAGGCGGGTGATGCCTCGCAAGGGATCGCCGGACTGGCCCAGAGTCAGTCTGCCCGCATGCAGGAGAATGCGAAACGGGCCCAGTCGTTGCTTCAGTTGGCCAATGCTGATGTGGATGCCAAGGATTATGACAAGGCGATGGAGAGCTACCGTCAGTCCATGGCCCTCGTTCCTCCGGTGCCCGCCCTGAACGAATTGCGTGGGGCCATTTTTGCCCAATACCAGCGGGGTTCGCTGGTCTATGCCAAAAACCTGGCCGAAGGCGCCCGCTATGAGGACGCCGAAAAGCTTCTCGTGAGGACACTTCAGGACGCCCGCGATGCCGGGGTGCCCGCTTCGGCGATCAATCCAGATATCCGCAGTTACCTCGCCAAGCTGAAGTCCGGCGACGGGTTTGAACCCGCGATGACTCCCCAACACCTGGAAAACACCAAAACGGTCACCCGGTTCTTGGTGGAAGCCAATGCCTATTACGATCTCGGGGAGTATGACAAGGCCCTCCAAAAGTTCCAGTCCGTCCTGCAGATCGATCGCTATAACGAAGCGGCCATGCACGGCATGGAGGTCGTGAACCGGCAGCAGCAGCAGTATTATGAGGTCGCCCGGAACCATGCGCGCTCCCAAATGACCAAGGAAGTGGCGAAAGCGTGGGAAATGCCCAAACCGCCCGGAACCCAACTTCTGGGGGCGGTTTCAGGGACTCCCGGGTTTGTTCCCGGCACTCTGAATGCCGACCTCGAAACCAAAATGAACCGGATGATCATTCCTTCGGTGGATTTCCAGGCCACCCCCCTGCGCGATGTGGTTACATTTCTCACCCAGCAGTCAGTGGCGCTTGACACTTCGGAGGCCGATCCCACGAAGCGGGGGATCAGCATCATCATTCAGGACCAGGCAGCGGCGGACCGTCCTGTCTCCTTGCAACTGAGCCAAGCCCCCTTTGCGGAAGTGCTCCGGTATGCCGCCCAGTTCGCCGGACTGCGTTACCGGGTGGACGGCTACGTGGTGGCCTTGGTGCCCATGGGGGAATCTCCCGATGCGGCTTTGGTCACCAAGACCTATCAAGTTCCTCCGGGCTTCCTCAACGCTCAGAACAATGGGGCCGCCGCGCCGAATGATGATCCCTTCGGGAAGCAAGCAGCAGGGAATGCGGGAACCCTGGTCAAGCGGGTTTCCGCCGAGGACTTTCTCAAACAAAGCGGCATCGAGTTTCCCCCGGGGGCCACGGTGACCTACGTGGCTGGTTCG
>JADZAX010000127.1 GCA_020852405.1 Verrucomicrobiales bacterium | reverse complement strand
TCTCCATCGTGGCAATGCCGACAACAAGAAGGAGGAGGCCCGGGCCGGTTTCCTTCGTGTCCTCAGTCATGACCGGGCGGCGCGATGGCTCGGGGAAGAAGACCCGTTGATAGATCCCCGCTGGACGGCGTTGCACCCCGGGACGGCCAAGGGCAGGTTGACCAAACTCCAGATCGAAGCCAACGGACAGGTCACGGCTTCCGGTGCCCCCGCTGAGAGGGATACTTATCTTCTCGAACTGGAACCTCCTGCCGCTCCGGCCAGGATCACTGCGATCCGGTTGGCGGTTCCGGCTTCCCAGGCTTCGAACTTCGTCCTTTCCCGGATTTCGGCCCGCTGGGTGCCGGGTGCCGGTGAACCGCGGCCCCTTGAGATTGAGAAAGCGGTGGCCAGTTTCGTGCAAGCCGGATTCAACCCAGCGGACGTGCTCGCAACGACGCTTGATCCGGCAAAAGGTTGGGCCATCTCCGGTGGTATGGGTCAACACCAGGAACTTGATTTGATACTCAAGACACCGCAAGAACTGACCGGTGGGAGGCTCCAGATCGAGCTGGCGATGGAATCCCAGTGGGCCCAACATCTTCTGACCCATTTTTCCATCTCCGTCACCTCGGCCCCCGATGTCCGGGAGTGGGCCGGAAAAGCCCGACCAGGGATGCCGGCGGGGCAGGTAAAAACCGCGCCTCGCGAAGCCCTCGCCGGTTGGATCACCGATGTGGATGCGGGTGCGGGACCTCTTCTGGCCCGGGTTATCGTCAACCGGCTGTGGCAGCACCATTTTGGCAAAGGCCTGGTGACCACGCCGAGCGATTTCGGAACCCGGGGTCAGCGTCCGACGCATCCCGAGTTGCTGGACTGGCTGGCCCGTCAGTTGATTGAGGGCGGCTGGCAATTGAAACCGGTCCACCGGCTCATCATGACCAGTGCGGTCTATCTGCAGGGAGGCGGACCCACTCCCGGTGGCCTCTCCCGGGACCCGGAGAATCTGCTCTACTGGCGCCAGCCGGCCCGCCGTTTGGAAGCGGAAGCTATCCGGGACAACTTGCTGGCCGTCAGTGGAAGGCTGGATGCGAAGGCATTCGGCCCCGGCACTTTGGATGCCAATTCCTCGCGGCGCAGCATCTACCTGACGGTTAAGCGGGGTCAGTTGATCGAATTGCTGCAGCTTTTCGACGCGCCGGACGCGATGCAGAGCATCGGTCACCGGGAAGTCTCCACCGTGGCTCCGCAATCGTTGGCGCTGCTGAATTCTCCGGCGGTGCGCAATTGGGCCGCAGATCTCGCAAAACGCGCCCGGCCGGATGCCGGCATCCCGCTCCCGGAAGCGGTCGAAACCGCTTGTCTGATCACCTGCGCCCGATCGCCGGAAGCCGCCGAGCAGGCCGGGATTCTGTCGTTCATCGAACGCCAGACCCGGGCGCGCGCGGGTAATGCCGAGGCTGCTTTCCAGGATTTCTGCCAATTGCTTCTCTGCTCGAACGAATTTGTCTATATTGATTGAACGCACCCCGCCATGACTGATTCTTTTCTCCCGTCCCGTCGTTCCTTTCTGGAAAGAGCCGGCCTCGGCTGTGGTTCCCTCGCCCTGACGAACCTGCTTTTCCGGCAGGGAGTCCTCGCTGCGGCAAAGCCGCAGAATCCGCTCGCCTCCGGAGCTCCCACCTTTGCCCCCCGGGCCAAATCTGTGATCTGGTTGTTCCAGACTGGCAGCCCGTCTCAGGTCGACACCTTTGACTACAAGCCGGAACTGCAGAAGCGCAACGGGCAGCCGCTCGCCGGAGCCGATCCGAAGACCGGGTTCTTCACCACCTCCGGTAAATGCCTCGGATCCCCCTTCGCCTTCAAGCAACATGGGCAGTCCGGCACCTGGGTATCTGAAGTGCTGCCGAACATGGCCCGGCATGTTGATGACATGGCGTTCATCTATTCCTGCTACTCTCAATCGAACAACCACACCCCGGCAATGCTGGAAGCGAACTCAGGCATGATCCGGCAGGGTCATCCGAGCATGGGAAGCTGGCTGACCTACGGCTTGGGAAGCGACAACGACAACCTGCCGGCCTACGTGGTGATGCACGGCACCAAACCCCGGGGTGGGGACCCGATCTGGTCCTCGGGATTTCTTCCCTCCGTCTATCAGGCCACCGCTCTCGATCCCCGTAAACCCAAGCCGATCGACAATCTCGACCGAAACGAGCAATTCGACGACGGTCAGCAGCGATCCTTGCTTGATGCGCTCAACCAGGTAAACCGGCGGCACGCCTCCGCGCGGCCCTTCGACCGGGACCTTGCCGCCCGGCTCGAGTCATTCGAACTTGCCTACCGGATGCAGACCTCGGCCCCTGAGGTGTTCGAAGTTTCCAAGGAATCGGAAACGGTCCGGGAAAGCTACGGATTGAACCGCAAGGAATCACAGGACTATGGAAAGCAGTGCTTGATTGCGCGCCGTTTGGTCGAGAGCGGTGTCCGCTTCGTCCAGGTGTTTGCCAGCTCGACAAGCACACCGGGCGGCGGAGTCGGGGATGTGCCTTGGGACGGCCACAGCGACATCGAAGCGAATCACCGGGCGTGCGCCGCCAGTATGGATCAACCCGTCGGCGCCCTGCTCGATGATCTCAAAATGCGGGGACTGTTGGATTCCACCCTGGTGATCTGGGGGGGCGAGTTTGGCCGGACCTCGGATTCCCAGGGGGGCAAAGGCCGTGATCACAATCCGCATGCCTACACGACCTGGATGGCTGGCGGTGGGATCAAGGGCGGCACGCATTACGGCGCTTCGGACGAGTTCGGTTACAAGGCGGTGGAGAACCGGACCAGCGTGCATGACATTCATGCGACGGTGCTTCACCTTTTCGGATTGAAACACAAAGAACTCACCTACCGCTTCAATGGTCGTGATTTCCGGCTCACCGACGTGGCCGGCGAAGTCATCCACGATCTTCTCGCCTGAAACGCTTGCTCATGAAACCCTCCCCGCTTCTCCTGCTCCTCTTCCTCGCCATCCCGTTCGCCGTGTCCGCAGAGCCTCCCGCCTATCAGTGGCGCGGGGTTGAAATCGACAAGATCGACATTGGTTACGGACTCCAGCTGTCCGATGTCGATGGTGATGGCAAAACCGACATCATCCTCGCCGACCAGAAGACGATCCAGTGGTATCAGAATCCCGGCTGGCAAAAACACCTCATCGCCCGCGATCTGACCGAGCGGGACAATGTGTGCCTCGCCGCGCGCGACATCGACGGCGACGGCAAATGCGAAATCGCGGTCGGTGGCCAATGGAACTTTGCCGAATCGGTCAAAGACGGGGCGGTTTTCTACCTGAGGGCGCCGTCCGATCGCACCCAACCCTGGACTCCTGAGAAGCTCCAGCACGAGCCCAGCACCCACCGGATGCACTGGATCAAAGGAGCGGATGGTCATTTTTCCCTTGCCGTGAAGCCTCTGCGCGGACGAGGCACGATTGATGGTGAGGGGGCAGGCTTGAAGATTCTCGAGTATTTTCCGCCAGCAGATCCCCAGGACGGGTGGAAGACCGCGTTGATCGACGGCACTCTCCACCTGTCGCACAACTTTCATCCGGTGAACTGGGACGGGGATCCGGAAGAAGAACTGATTGCCGCCGCCAAAGAGGGGGTCTGGTATTTCGACCGCCGGGGCGGCACCTGGGGTTCGCGACAGCTCACTACCGAATTTGTGGGAGAAATCCGTGACGGGAAGCTGCCGGGTGGTCGGCGTTTCATCGCCACGGTGGAACCGATGCATGGCACCCGTTCGGCGGTCTATGTTCCGCCTGTCGATGGGGGAGAGGGATTGTGGACCCGGTCCGCGGTCTTGGCGGACGGGTTCAAGGACGGCCATGCTGTCGCCGTCGCCGACTACCTTGGGATCGGGTCCGACCAGGTGATGGTGGGGTGGCGAGCGATGCACCCGAAGGACGTTCCCGGCGATCCGGGGATCAGCCTGTTCATCCCCCTGAGTGAGGACGGCACGAAATGGCGGGAAACCAAAATTTCGGGTCCCGAATTGGCTGTGGAGGACCTCAAGGCGGCCGATCTTGATGGGGACGGCAAAGCCGACCTCGTGGCGGCTGCCCGGCAGACCAAAAACCTCAAGGTGTTCTTCAGCCAGCCATGAGGACGGCGGCTCCGGCTTGACTCATTTCTTGGGACCAGCCGCGCGTGGTCGAAACCATCATTTGCCTCAGCCTGCGGCGGCAAAAGATCCCGGATCCCATTGGCCGGCTTCATGGCCGCACTCCGCTGCGAGAATCCCGAATTCTTTGATCTCGGCTTCGCTGAAAAGCAGACCTCCGGAGGTGGCGCAGCGCTTTGCCCAGTTGGCCTCGAGTTGACCTGGGACCATGCAGGTTTCGTTTCCATGGCCGAGGATGTCCCGGAGCACGGCGGTAATGTTTTCTGACTGGGTGCGGCCCTTGCCGAAGGCGCCACCGGAAACCGCATCGGGATGGATGACCTGGAAAAAGAAAGCTGAAGTACTTTTCTCACCCAAGTCCCGTGCCTCGGGCCCACGTCCTCGCACCGTGGGCAGGCCGCCGCCGATGGCCGCGCCGTAGAGTTCGTTGAGCAGGGCGAGACCGTAACCCTTGTGAGCGCCGAAGGGCAGGAGTGCCGCCACCCGGTGGGGGTCCGTCGTCGGCTTGCCGTCGCTGTCCACCGCGCTGTCGGGAGGCAGGGGTTTGCCTTCGCGTTTGAACTGCTCCACCCGTCCCATGGCGATGGTGGAAGTGGCCCAGTCGATGACGATGGGGAATCCCAGAGCGTCGGTGGTGGGGAAGCCCCAACTGTGTGGGTTCGTGCCCAGAGTGGGAAATTTGCCACCGAAAGGCACCACTTCCGCCAGAGCGGAGGTACAGTTGGTGTAAGCGATGTAACCCCGTCGGGCTGCGTCCATGACATAGCCTCCGCCCCAGAGATAGTCGAAGGCGTTGTCCACCGAGACTTGGCCCACGCCCTAGGTGACGGCGAGATCGATGCAGGTCTCCAGGGCTTCGACCGCGACCGCTTGACCGAGCTTCAGATTCGCGTCCCAGGTTTGGGCGGCCATGAAGCGGCCGGGAAGCCGCTGAATTTCTGCACCGGGGACGCATCCCCCCCCACCGCTGCCAAAGCGTTCATCCAGATGGAGGGCTTTGATGGCATTGTGAGTGCGGATCCCGTGCCAGGAGGCTTCCGAGCAGAGCCTTGCGGCGGCGGACGATTCGGTGGCGGTGTAACCACGGTGGCGGTAGGCGGCCTCGACGAGAGCGTCGTGACGCGGGCGGGGAACGATGCGGAAAGTCTCCTTTGTCATAGCGAGACGGAGGTAACGCTCCCTCCGCCGCCTTGCACAGGGAAAAGGCGGGTGTCCGACTTTCAGGGGGTACCGGCGAGGCATTCGCGGCAGTGGCCTTTGACCAGAACCTCCGTGATTTCACCCACCGGAGAAGCATCGTTTTGGCTGGGAGAAAGCCGGAACCGGTAGTCGACAAGGCAGGAGATGCTGCCACAATCGACACACATGAAATGGGGGTGTTCCGGCCCGGCATGGACATCGCTGCTGACCCTCTCGTAGCGCCGGATCGAATCGCCCAGATCCAACCGGGTAAGCACCCCGGCTTCCGAAAGTTCCATCAGACAGCGGTAGATGGTGGACTGGTCGAACCCCCGGTCCGCCAGTTTCTCGCTCACCTCCGCATGTGTCAGCGGACGGAGGCTGGTGGTAAGGCATTGCACGACGGCGAGCCTTGCCGGGGTTCCGCGGAGACCGGCCCCACGCACCAGTTCACGCGCTCCCTCAATGCTCAGAGGAGGGGCGGTGGAGTGGGAATGTTCGGCCGACATCGGAGAGGGATCCTACCGAGAGCCTACCTCAATTGCAGGTGCATTGCAATTCAGTCTTCCCAATCCTGCCGGTTGCGCGACCGGGTGGAGGGTCTGGGCTTGCCTTCGCGCTTTTTGATGCCGGAGGTTTCGGTGATTTTTCCTTTGGCTTTTGGGGGCGCTGTTTTTTTCGCCAATTTGCGGCGAAGGGCGGACCAATACTCCTCGCCGGCAATGTAGCCGGCGCAACGGACCGCGCCGCACCGGCAGGGATGATCCTCGTAGTTTTCTAAATCGAAACCGTAATTAAAGAACAACTCCTCCCCGACATAGATGTCCCGCAGGGCCACGATCCAGATCCGCCCGCGCAGAATCTGGGCTTCGCAATTCGGATCGCAGCTGTGGTTGATGAGACGGGCGGCATTCCAGGTCACATTGCCGTCGATGTCATGGCGTTGGTTGAGCGTGAAAATGTAAACGGCGGCTTCGCCGGTTTCCTTGGCTCGGGCCACTTGGGCCCAGGCGCGGCGGTCTGACTCGGCTTTGGTGATCCGGTCGCCGACGTATTCGATGATTTTCGTCCCGGAGGGAATGTCGCGGGTCGCGAATAGGCCCCGGCCATGAATGCCGGAGTCGGCGATTTGGCACCATTCGGAGTGGCATTCTTCGGAAGTGGTGGACATGATAGCGTTGGCTTGGAAAAGGACCTGAGGCAATGCCACAGACCTGCCTCCCACGCAATGGGGAAGTGCGGACACGACATCTTCCTTTCCGGTTCTTCGGGAAGAACAGCCCCTCAAGGCAACGGGACGCGGATCACCCGGAACTCGGGTTTTTGACCCGGGAGTTGGAGCACGCCGCTGAGAGCGACCGGGTTTTTGGGAGCATGGGGAGGGCGGTGCATCGTGATGATCCAAGTGTTCTTCCCGGTGCGCCGGACTTTCTGAGGTTCATGGGAATCCGCCAAATTGTCATCGCAGAAAAACCAGGCTCCGGAGAGGTCGTCCGTCACCTCCGCGGGCGGGATGATCTCGAGTTCCACAAGATCCTTTTGTGGAAGGATCACTCGGTGCTTCCAACCTGTGGGGCCCGGTCCGGGGACTTTGGACAGAGAGGTTTCAATCACGTTGGCATTCTTGGCATCGCGCTCCGCTTTTTGTTCTGATTCGGTGACGCCCAGTGGGATCTGGAAGTCTTCCCAGCCGGGATTGCACTGCACGGCACAGCACATCCAAATGGCGCGGGCTTTGAGCCAGAGATTTCCTTCGGCATCGGTTTTCGGCAGCTTGGCGGGAGGACGGATTTCCACGACCAGGCAGACATCCCCCTCGTAGCCCCATGCTGTGTAGTCCGCCATTTTGGTGGTCCGAGGTGCGGGCCATTGGATTTCCCCGGCGACAAAGCCAGGAGGCAGGTCCCACAGAAAAGAAGTTGGCACGCCGACAATGCCGGGGTTTTTCCAATAGGTGTGGTAGCCAGGCAGGTGCCGGATCACCAGACCAATGTGAAAGGGCTTTCCAGCTTGGATGGCATCCACATCTGTGACCAAACGCATTTCGGCAATGCCTGGCTGGGTGAATGCCTTGGTTTCGGCAGCACGGGAATCGTGCATCCAGACGAGGAGGGTGGCGGTTAGAAGAGCACCCCATTGGGAAATGCCGGGGCGCAGGGAGGAAAAGTGGGGACGAAGCATCCGCATGGCTTTATCCATCGGGTCTGAACCATGGTTCTGCAAGCGGCGGGAACGCGCAAGCATCCGCAGGGCAATGCTGGTTGAAGCCTGCGGAAAGTGGGAGGTTTGGACTGAATGGCCGTCGATCCTCCCATCCAACTGAGCGGAAAAGTGGTGGAGATAAGGGGATTCGAACCCCTGACCTTCTCATTGCGAACGAGACGCTCTACCAACTGAGCTATATCCCCTTTTCCGGATCGGCAGATGATCGCCGCCCGGAGGGGCATGCGTGTCAGAACCGTTTTGATCGGTCCCCAAACTACGGTGGTTCGTGACGTCGTTCAAGGTCGAATTTGATGGCCCGCTGAGCTCACTCTATCTCCCACTCTGAGGCCTCCAACGGGATCAGGACTTGCGTTTGAGCTGCTGGAAGGCATTCTGTTGACAGACAGCGACTTCGCCGTCGGCATATTTTCAGGCAGCCAGCCATGGAACCCGAAAGTTATTCAGAATCTGGGAACCCCATCTACCATTATGGAGGGAGGGAGAAGCCTTTTGAACCGGTCACGGGCGATGGCACCCTGATTGAAGTGGTAGACGCCCATATTCAGAAATACTTCGGAGGGGGAGAAAGGGACATCCGGGTCTTCCACGAAATCGTTTCGGACCTGGTTCATATTGATGTCTACTGCGTGGCTCCGACCAAGGATCGCCCTTGGTATTATCTGGTGACCAGTGGAATGAGCGAGCGGGCCATGACCGTGCCCAAAGGCGCTGAGACTTGCCGCAGGGCGGAATTGTGTCTTGCGCTGCCACCCGATTGGCCGCTGACTCTGAATGGGTTGCCAGATGATGAGTCCCATTTCTGGCCAGTGCGGTGGTTGAAAGTCCTCGCGCGTTTTCCGCATGAATTTGACACTTGGCTGTGGTGGGGGCATTCCATGCCGAACGGCGATCCTCCGGAACCGATTGCGGATACGGGTTTTGCCGGCGTCCTGCTGATGTCTCCTCTTTTGGCGCCCGAGGGATTCCAAGAGGTGTTGCATCCTGATGGGGAGACGATCCACTTCCATGCGATGTACCTGCTTTATCCAGAGGAAATGGACCTCAAGCTGCGCAATGGCACCGAGGCTCTCTTCCCTGGCTTCGCCAAACACGGAGTGACGGAGTTGGTGCAACGGGGCCGGAGGAATGTGGCGCGAAAAAAGATTCTCGGATTATTCTAATCAACGGGTTGCAACCTGCCGAAATGCGACTGCATCACCCGGGATGCATCGGCCTCATCCTGTGATATGGTGACGGATTGTGCAACACGGGTGCCGCACAATCCCCGTCATGACCGCTCGTTTTCTCGCCCTCCTCGTCATCTGCGGCATTGTCGCCGCGTTGCCATGGATCGTGCGCGACGCCATGAAAGACAATGGGGTGGACAAGTTGGCGGAGTGGTCTGGGAAAGGATTGCCGTTGATCCAGGGGGGCGCTCCCGAAACGGAAATGTTAGCGGCGGTCAAAACATCCAAGCCGGTGCCGGACAGTAGCCGCTCCCGGGAAGTATTGGCACGGGTCCGTCCGTCTTTGGCGATGACCCTCCAGGAGAAGGGGCTGACCTTTGGTTCACCCATTTTCATCCGCCTTTTCAAGGAATCCAGCGAGTTGGAACTCTGGGTGCAGAAAACCGGATCAGACACTTTCGTCCTCTTCCGCACCTACAAAATTTGCCGCTGGTCGGGGACGCTCGGTCCCAAGGAAAAGGAAGGCGACGGTCAGGCACCGGAAGGTTTTTATTTTGTCGGAGCGGGCCGGATGAACCCCCAGAGCCGTTACCATTTGGCGTTTGATCTAGGATATCCGAACGCGCTGGATCAGTCCCTCCGTCGCACCGGCAGCCTGATCATGGTTCACGGCGGCTGTCTCTCCATTGGCTGTTTTGCCATGACGGATGAAGGGATTGAAGAAATCTATGTCTTGGCCGAGGCCGCGCTGAAAACCGGACAACCCTTTTTCCGAGTCCACTGTTTTCCTTCCCGGATGACCGACGAACGAATGGACGAGGTGGAGATCAAAAAGGAAAAATGGCTGGATTTCTGGACAGAATTGAAGGCGGGATACGATTTTTTTGAGATCATGGGCCGGCCACCGGTAGTCGAAGTCAAAGGTGGGCATTACCAGATTATGGACACCACTCCTGCTCCGGAATGAGACGGCCGGATGCCTGGGGACCCGGTGGATCGGAATCGAGCAATGGGGCGGGAGGGAGAATTCCGACCGGTCCGGGAGAAGAATCGCTTGCACGACCGTGGAAATCTTTTATGATTCCCGCTCTCGCCGCGTGGCAGGAAAAGGCTCGGGTGGCGGAATCGGTAGACGCGCAAGACTAAGGATCTTGTGGGGTAACCTGTGGGGGTTCGAGTCCCCCCTCGAGCACATTTTCCGGATCATACCTGCCTCCGGATGCCGCGACCTGGACCGGGTCAAACTGACTTCCGGCAACCGGGGCGGTGGTTTGTTTTCTTCTTCCCCCAATGCCCCCGTCCTCCCCACCAGGCTCTGCGGACAGTACTGCCACAGCCATTCTGCTCATTTCGTGCCCTGACCAGTCCGGCATCGTCGCCGCCGTATCGGGCTTCATTCACGAGAATGCGGGCAATATTGTGCACCTTGACCAGCATGTGGATGCTGCAGTGAACGTGTTTTTTATGCGGTTGGAATGGCAACTGACGGGTTTCCGCATCCCTCGGGAAGTCATCGGGGAGCATTTCGCCAAGGTGCTGGGAACGAGATTTTCCATGCGGTGGGCCTTGCATTTCTCCGACGAACGTCCCCGAACGGCAATTTTCGTGACCCGGGAGACCCATTGTCTTTATGACCTGCTCTCGCGGCATGAAAGCGGGGAGTTGGACATGGAAATTCCTCTCATCGTGAGCAACCGCGACGAACTCCGACCAGCAGCAGAGCGGTTCGGGATCCCGTTTCACTGTTACCCCATCACCAAAGAAACCAAGGCGGCCCAGGAGGAGCGTGAGCTCGAAATCCTTGCCGCGCACCGGGTCGATACCGTGGTCCTGGCCCGTTACATGCAGGTTCTCAGTCCGCATTTTGTCTCGGCCTTTCCGCACCGCATCATCAACATCCACCATTCGTTCCTCCCGGCTTTTCCGGGAGCGCGTCCGTATCATTCGGCCCACCAACGGGGGGTGAAAATCATTGGTGGCACCAGCCACTACGTCACCAAGGACCTCGACGAAGGGCCGATCATCGAGCAGGACGTGATCCGCGTCTCTCACCGGGACTCGGTGGCTGACTTCATCCGCAAAGGCAAGGATTTGGAGAAAGTCGTGCTCGCCCGGGCCGTTTGGCGCCATGTCCAGCGCCGCATTCTGGTCCACGAAAAACGGACCTTTGTCTTTGCCAGAAGCCGGGCGTGCTTGCGGTGGAGACAGGATGCGCCTCCGTGTGTAGGATGGAGGGGTTATGCAACGCCGCCATTTCCTTTCCGGCCTGACCACGGCGGCTGCTGCCACCTGGGTCGAAACCCTCCGTGCCGCTCCCGAGCCGGGCAAAGACCTTGTCATCGGGCATGGTTCCCACCGTTACCGGGTCGTCAAAGACTGGGTGGCGGCCGGTCAAGGGCGCCATCATCCGATCTTGAACTGCCACGAAATGGTGCAGGTCAAAGACGGCCGACTCTTCATGATAGGGGACCACTGGGACAATCAGATGCTCCTTTTCCAGCCAAATGGCACCATTTTGGACAGCTGGGGCTCGGTCTGGCCGGGTGGTCATGGCTTGACCCTCTCGGAGGAAAACGGCGAGGAATTTCTTTTTGTCACCGATTCGGGTCTTTGGAAAAGTGGGACCGCGGCCTACCGGCAGACTGGAAGGGTGACCAAGATCGATCTCACGGGCCGGGAGATCTTCAGCCTCAGCCATCCCATGTCGGTTGGTGCCTATGAGCCCGAGATGGTCTTCAACCCCACGGAAACGGCCATCGCGCCCAATGGTGACATCTATGTGGCGGATGGGTATGGCTCAAATTTTGTGCTCCGCTATGATCACCGGGGCAAATTCCTCGGGAAGTTCGGGGGCAAAGACGGTCCGGCGGACCAGCGCATCAGCAACGGTCATGGGGTCGCCATCGACCTGCGGCAGGGAGTTGACAAGGCCACGGTGCTCGTCACCTCGCGGGTGGACCAATGCTTCCGTCGGTTCACCCTGGATGGCGCCTATCTGGAGACCCTCTCCGTTCCTGGCGCCAAAGTCTGCCGGCCGGTGATTGCCGGACAAGAACTTTACGCCGGGGTCTGTTGGTCGAACGATCCCGTCGCGAGCAAACTGCCTGGCAATCCCTCCGGGTTCACCGTGATTCTCGATGCCCGAGGGAAGGTTATTTCCGCGCCGGGAGGTGCCGAGCCCCACTATGATGACCAAGGCGTTCTGGCGCCTTTGACGAAGGGGGAACCGGTCTTTGACCACGGGCATGACGTCTGCGTGTTGGAGAACGGCGACCTAGTCGTGTGCCAATGGAATGCGGGGCAGACGTATCCCATCAAACTGGAACGGGTCGCCTCTTGAGCTGGTTGAACGGGGTTGCCAGGAGAGCGGATTTTGTTTTATCCTTCCCCGGCTCTGCCGCCCGGCCATGCTTCTCTCCTCACTGACGCCTCCTCAGCTCTTCCGTCTTTATGAGTCGGGGCAGATCGAGCGGACTCAGTTGCACGAAGCCATGGCCGGCCATGCCCGTCGTTTGATCGGTGAGATGGAAGAAGAATACCGCAATCCGATCGCGGCCACACTGGAGCGGGTGCGCAACCGGCTCGCGGCGGCCCGGCTGGTGCGACGCCATGGCGAACCTCTCCTGCGGGAAGTCCTCTCCGCGCTGGCGGAGGTGACGGGTTTTCCTCCGGCGTTGCTGCTCTGGAATGCCCGTCATCCCGATGTTCCCTTGCACTGTTTCCAGCGCGTGTCGCACCCTCCGGTCTTTCGCCTGCTGAAACTGGAGACCGTCGTTTCCGACGCCTGGGTGACGGTGGAATATGGCGAGC
>JADZAX010000126.1 GCA_020852405.1 Verrucomicrobiales bacterium | reverse complement strand
AATGGAAAAAAATCCTCCGCCGGGAAAAAGGGGAATTCCGAATTTTGGAGCAAGTGGAAAAAAAGACCCCCTGAAGGGCAAACTTCTTCGTTGGCAGGAACGCGGCGGTATGATAATCGCTTGAGGGAGGACGAATCTGAGCTAAATTTATTATTTGATTCCCGTTAATGCTAATTTTTTGCAAACTAATCACTCGATGAGAACATTCCTCCAAACGTTCACGCTGGCAGGCTTGGGTCTTGCGGTAATTCCCAGTTGTGGGCCCGACTCGATTGAGGCCCCACCGGCTTGGCAGAAACCGCCAAGGTATGGACAAGGAGGGACGGACAGTCCCAAGCCGCCCGACAATCGGAACCGGTTTGGCTTTACGGGGCAGGAAACACCGCCTGAAAACAAGAACCGTTTTGGTGGAAACAATCCCCCTGCTCCGGGAACAAACAACAATTCTCCAGGGGATGCCCCACCGAATGCCGGCTCCAGCGGACAGCAAACTGCCGGGAATACTCCTCCCGCAGTCAAGCCGCCGGAAAAGAAGACCGCCCCGGCCGTTGAGACCATGCCGTATGCGCGGGGTGTGCCCGGCAATCCTCTCGCTGTGACGCTACCTTCGCCTTATGACAAGTTGGGCCCCATTTCAGTGGAGAAGTATGACGCCAGTGGCAATCCCACCGGGGAACCCATGTCCCCTGGCACTCCGGTCGAAATTCGGGATCCCAACAACCCGGGCAAGAAAATCCGTTTCCGCGTTCCCTGAATGTCGGAGGGATGCCCGCTGGGGTTTCCGCTGGTCTGAGGGGTTGGTGCCGCCACTCGGGGCGGGGGGGGCTACTCCCGGTCACACTCATTTGACGTCCGGTATGGATTTCACTTCTGTCACCGTGGCAGGTCCCGGCTTGCTTGGTGGTTCTCTCCTGCTTGCTCTCCGGGAGCGTTTTCCTGCGGTAAGGTTGCGGGCGTGGTGTCGCCGGCCTGAAGCAGTGAGTGAATTGGAGCGCCGATTGCCCGGTGTCAGTGCCACCCATGACCCGGTGTTGGCGGTCTCGGGGACTGACCTTCTTGTGCTGGGCATGCCCATTGGTGGCATGGTTCCTTTCATGGAATCCCTGCGGGGCCGGTTGCCCCAGAACTCCGGACTGCTGGTGACCGATGTCGGGAGCGTCAAGGGCCCTGTGGTGGCCGGTCTGACCCCCCTTGTGGAGTCGCTCGGCGCAGTGTTTGTGGGCAGTCATCCCATGGCCGGATCCGAGAAAACCGGATTGGAGCATGCGGTTGCCGGACTTTTTGAAGGCTGCGTATCGTTTGTCACGCCTTCGGAGCGGACCGGAGAGCGGGACTTGGCCAGGATCGAAGCCTTTTGGGAGTGTCTTGGAGCGACACCCTGTCGTGCCAATCCGGCTGCCCATGATGCCGCAGTGGCCCGGGTAAGTCATCTGCCCCATGCGGTGGCGGCACTGCTGGCCCGTACGGCGCTGTTTGGGTTGGCCCCGGATTCGCTTGAAATTAAGGGCTCGGGCAAGGGCCTGCGTGACACCACCCGGATTGCTGGAAGCGCCCCGGAAATGTGGGCAGAGATTTTGCTGGAAAATCAGGCTGCTTTGCTGCCTTTGTTGCGCGAGTTTCATAACGCCACAGGAGACCTCCTGTCTCGATTGGAAACGGGAGACCAGAAGGGGGTTCTGGCACTCTTGGAGGAGGCCCGTGCGGGGCGCGCCCTTCTCTTGTCTTGAGATTCCGAGCTGATGCTTCTTTTTTATGTCTGAAATTCACGTTAAAAAATCAACGCCATTCTCCGCCGACATCAAGGTGCCGGGCGACAAGAGCATCTCCCACCGCTCCATCATCCTTGCGTCCCTCTCCAACGGTCCCTGTGAGATTTCCGGGTTCCTTCCGAGTTCCGATTGCTGGTGCACCGTCGAGGCCTTCCGCGAGTTGGGAGTGCCCATCGAAGTGCTGGAGGAGGGACCTTATGGTCCGACCCGTCTGCTTGTGACCGGCAAAAAGGGACGTTTTGACGCGCCGGGGAATCCCATCAACTGCGGGAATTCTGGCACGACCATGCGACTTCTCTCGGGCGTCCTGACCTCACAACCTTTTGAAGTCGTCCTGACGGGGGATGAATCGCTTTCACGCCGTCCCATGGACCGGGTCGCCACTCCTCTGCGCCAAATGGGTGCCATGATGCGTGGTGAAGGCAAAACGTTGACGGCACCGATCCACATCATTGGGACCCGTGAGGTCAAGCCAATCGAATACGACATGCCGGTGGCCAGCGCCCAGGTCAAAAGCGCCATTCTGTTGGCAGGATTGGCCGCGAAAGGCAAGACCACGATCATCGAGCCCGCTCCGTCCCGGGATCATACCGAGCGCTTGCTCCAGTATTTCCTGGTCAAAACCATCCGGGACAAGAACCGGCTTTCGATCTGGGGAGGCCAGACTCCCGAGTCCCGGGACCTCAAGGTGCCCGGTGACATTTCCAGCGCGGCTTTCTGGATCGTGGCCGCCGCCGCCATGCCGGGCGCCCGACTCTTTGTCCGTGATGTGGGCTTGAATCCCACGCGCACCGGTATCCTTTCAGTGCTTTTGAGGATGGGTGCCCGCATTCAGGAAGTGGTGGACTTTTCTGACGGGGAGCCGATTGGCTCCGTCGAAATCCATGGCACCAAATTGAAGGGGGTGGAGATCGGTGGCGCCGAGATT
>JADZAX010000125.1 GCA_020852405.1 Verrucomicrobiales bacterium | reverse complement strand
TCGCGGCATCCATCTGGGCCTTCATCTGGCGCTTCAACTCGTTCTCATCGTACTGCACCGAGGTCAGCGTCTGCGCGATGGTGGAGCCTTCGATGACATCCTCCACGTAGTAGCCCGCCGGCTCGTCCGGCTCGAGGAACACGTGCAACTCGTTGACCCGCCCGAAGAGATTGTGCAGGTCGCCCATGATGTCCTGGTAGGCGCCCATCAGGAAGAACCCCAGGTAGTACGGCTCAGGGCCCTGGCCGTTGGTTCTCAGGGCGTGAACCGGCAAGGTGTCCCGAACATCCCGCAGATCGATGAATTTGTTGATCTGCCCATCGGAGTCGCAGGTGATGTCTACCAGCGTCGTTTCCCGGTCCGGCCGCTCTTCGAGCCGATCGATCGGCATGATCGGGAACAACTGGCCCAGCGCCCAATGGTCGAGCAGCGACTGGAAGACTGAAAAATTACAGAGGTACTGGTCGCCGAGGGTGTCCTCGAGCTTTCGGATCTCCTCCGGGATGTAGGCTTGACCCCGAAAGGTCTCCACCACCGCCTGGCTGATCTGCCAGTACAAGCCCTCGATCTTCGCCTTGTCCTGCAGCTCCATCAAGCCCAGGACGAACATGCTGTGGGCGTCCTCGCGCCGTTCCGCGGCATCGTGGAAGGCCTCCAGCTTGTTCAGGCGCTGGAGGTTCTTCTTGATGTCGATCAGTTCGCGGACCAGTGGGTGCTCGTTGTCCCCAAACGTCAGCTTGTCGGTCAGCCCGGTCTTGTGAATGGACCCGAACACTTCGACGATCAGGACGCTGTGATGGGCCACGATCGCCCGCCCGCTTTCACTGACGATGTCCGGATGCGGGACTTTCTCGGCATTACAAACATCGGCGACGTAATACACGATGTCGTTGGCGTACTCCTGCAGGGAATAGTTGGTGGAGCTGTCGAACGCCGAGTGGCTTCCGTCGTAATCCACGCCCAAACCACCGCCGACGTCCAGGTAGGCGATGTCGAAGCCCAACTTCCTCAGCTTGGCAGAGTACCGGGCCGCCTCCTGGACCGCCTTCTTGACCGTGAGAATGTCCGGAACCTGGGATCCGATGTGGAAGTGCAGGAGTTTGAAACAGTGTCCCAAGCCCTCGGCCTTCAACATTTCGCAGGCGGCGAGGATCTCCACGGTGCTGAGACCAAACTTGGCATTCTCGCCCCCGCTCTCAGCCCATTTGCCCGCGCCCTTGGCGAGCAGCCGGACCCGGATACCCACCATGGGTTCGACACCCATCTGGCGTGAAATGGCGATGATCTGTCGGAGTTCCTCCAACTTTTCGACCACCATGATGACCTGCTTGCCCAACTTGATCCCCAGCAGGGCCATCCGGATGAAGGCGGACTCTTTGTACCCGTTGCAGATAATCAGCCCGCCCACCTGGTCCTGAAGCGCCAGAGCGGCGAACATCTCGGGCTTGCTCCCCACTTCCAGGCCAAAATTGTAGGCGCGCCCGGCTTCAAGGATCTCTTCCACCACTTCCCGGAGCTGGTTCACCTTGATCGGGAACACCCCGCGATAGCGGCCCTGGTAGTTGAACTCCGCGATCGCAGTTCGAAAGGACTCGTTGATCGCCTGGACGCGGTGCCGAAGGATGTCCTGGAAGCGGATCAGCAACGGAAACTTCAGCCCCCGTCCCCGCGCCTCCCCCATGACATCCGTGATGTCCACCGAGGCTCCCTTGTCGTGCAAGGGGCGGGCGACCACGTGCCCTTCCTCATTGATATCGAAATAGCCGGCGCCCCAGCGATCGATGTTATAAAGGGAACGCGCTTCCCCGATGCTCCACGAGGGAGCCGCAGACGAAGATTCACTCATTTCAGAAGAGACTTCTGCGGGTGCAAAACGGCGGCGACTATAGCCGGGCTCCCCTTGAATGCAATGCACGCCCGGCGAAATCTGCCGGTTATTTTCAAGCGTTTCCCGCATTTCACAACATTCCAAAATCCGCTTCGCTTCCGGAGTCATGCGCGACGTCTCACTTCACCGCCTGGTTGAGTGCTGCAACCGCACCCTTCGCCTTCACGAATTCCGTGATTGGGACGGTGCGGTCAATGGGCTCCAGGTTCAGAATACTGGCCGAATTTCCCGAATCGCTGCCGCGGTCGATGCCCGGATGGCCACGGTCCGCCTCGCCGCAGACGCTGGCGCCCAACTCCTTATCGTCCATCACGGACTTTTCTGGAGCCCCTCCCATCCCTGGACCGGTCCCCGCTACGAGCTCATCCGCTTTCTCGTCGAATGGGATCTCGCCGTCTACAGCGCCCACCTGCCCCTCGATGCCCATCCCACCTTGGGCAACAGCGCCCTCCTCGCCCGCGCCCTCGGTTTGAAACGCCTCCAACCCTTCTTCGAAACCAAAGGACAACCCATCGGCTTCCGCGCCACGTCCCGCATCGACCGCGGGCAACTCGTCAAGCGCCTCGCCAAAGCCACCGGCGCCACTCCGATCCTGCTGCCCGGCGGTCCCGAAATCTGCCAACGCATCGGCGTGGTCACCGGTGGCGCCGGCGCGGAGATCCGCGAGGCCGCCCAGACCGGCATCGACACCTTCATCACCGGCGAAGGCCCCCACTGGACCGCGGCGCTTGCAGACGAACTGGGTATCAATGTCCTCTATGGCGGCCACTACGCCACCGAAACCTTCGGTGTCAAAGCCCTCGCCGCGCACCTTTCCAAGCAATTCCGCATCCCCTGGGAGTTCCTCGACTGCCCGACCGGCCTCTGAGGTCCGCCGATCCCTACCGCGACGGCGTCGCGGCGCGGCGCGCAAAAACAAACTGGTTTGACGTCCGGCCACCCAGCTTGGTCCACAGCAGGTCGAACACGTAAAACGCGCCCACCACCGGCAGGCTTTTCAGGTTCAAAAACTCCCAGAACGACTTCCCGCGCTCGATGGAATTCAAGCCCAGCGCATTCCGGAAGCTGATGATCCAGAAGGCTATCGATGGCGTGCATCCCTGCCGCTCGATCTCATACCCACTTTCACGCAGGACCTGAGCCAGTGACTCGAGGGTGAACAGGTGAAAATGCCGGGGAATATGATAGCCGCCCCAGTGGCGCCCCCGAAACAGCCAGTAGTCCCAACCACCTCGGTTGGGTGTGTCGATCACCAACACCCCGCCGGGTGACAGTTTCCGGAGAACCAACCGCAACGCCTCGCGGGGATCCCGCAGGTGCTCGATCAACTGCCGCATGATGATGACATCATGGCCGCCATCCCGCAGCGAAGACACGTCCGTCTCAACGTTCCCCGTGACGCAGCGTAACCCGGCCGACTCCGCCTGCTTCAGCACCGCGGCGTCGAACTGAAAATCGAGGCAGATCGCCTCAACCGGCTCCTGCCGCCCGCGGGAGAAGACTTCCTTCAGCTTGATCAACCGGGTCAGGTTGCCTCCCCCGATGTCGACGATCGAACGAACCTCCCGCGTGCCCAGGTCGCGGCGAAGGCGCTCGGCGTCTTTCACCATTTTCCCCTCCACCACCGGGCCTTCCATGTAGATCGGGGACCGCGGATTCACCGTGTAGTACCAACTCGGATAGAGCGCAGGCACCTCCGCCACGCTCGGAATCGGGTGAATCGACACGTGCCCACACCCGGCACAGGCCACCAGGGTCCATTCTCCTTCGCGACACCGGTATTCGAAATCCGGCGCGCGAACGACCTGGGTCGCCTCATGACGACCGCACACCAGACAGATCGGCTCCGGTTGAGCGGAAGCCGAACGCCCCTGGGAAGAGCGGGAGGAAGAATCAGCCACGCGTCACTTCAGGTACTTGTTGAGGGGCGGCTCGAGCAATTCCTTCACCGCGGTCTCGTTCATGTTCTCCGACGTGACCAGCGTCACTCCCGTATCAATCCGCTTCGGCACCGCTTCACCCTTCAAGTGTTTCACCAGAGTGATGACGCCTTCGTAACCCATATTGAGGGGATTCTGAACGATAAGCCCCTGGATATCGCCCGAACGAAGATCCGCCACGGCCTGGGAGCCGGTATCGAACCCGATCATCTTCACCTTGCCTGCCGCGAGACCGAGGTCCCGCAGGGCCTTGGCCATGCCGACCGTGACCGATTCGTTCGGCGCGAAGACACCGTTCACTTCGCGACCAAACCGATTCAGCAGGTTCTGGGCGGCCTGATACGACGTCTCGCGGGTCGCCCCGGCGTATTGGTCGCTGGAGATCACCTTGAGGCCGGGGAACTTTTTGATGGCGTCCAGGAATCCCGCCTCGCGCGCCTCCGTGCGGGCGGATCCCACGGCGTACCGCAGAAGAATCACGTTGCCCTTTTCCCCGAGCAACTTGGCCAGATGCTCCCCGGCCATCTGGCCGCCCCGGAAATTGTCAGTGGCGACGAAGCTCGTGTATTTCTCGGACTTCAGGTCCGAGTCGATGATCACCACCGGGATTCCCGCTCCCGCGGTCGTTTCCACCGGCGTCACCAACGCCTGCGAATCCAACGGAGCCAGCACCATGCCGGAGACCCGTCGACTGGTGAAATTCTCCACGACCTGAATCTGCTGATCGCGGTCGTCCTCCCGGAGCGGCCCTTTCCAGATCACCTTGACCTGGGTGCCCGCCGCGTTGAGTTCCTGCTCCGCCTTACGCGCACCCGCTTCGATCGAGCGCCAGAATTCGTGAATCGTGCCCTTGGGAATCACAGCGATCGTGTATTCCTTGGCGGTGCCGCCACCCCCCGCGGGCTTGGCCTCGCCACCACCCCCTCCAGCACCCGCCGCGGCGCCACCGCCGCCTCCGCCGTCCCCGCAACCCGCCAGCATCATCGCGACGACAAGGAGACCTAGGACCCGGCAACGTGGCTTCATGCGGAGGACGGTAGGGAATCCGGCGCCCGAGTTTCAACGGCAAGTTATGCCAGGGCGCATCAACGTGTTGTCGGAGAACACGACCCTCTTTTCGACAGGATGAACACGATGAACAGGATGAAATGCCGTCACGCTTGGGTTTCTGAGCATCCTGTTCATCCTGTGCCTCCTATCCAAAACCCTCCCATGCCTGGTTGACCCATCCACAACTCGCAGATACGCCCTTTATGCCGGGGCACCCAGCGTGAGCGTGGCACACGGCCGCTCCTGGCTGGTGTTTTCCAATTGAATATGGGTCACACCCAGCGCCTTCAGCTTCTCGGCCACCGCCCGATACGCCAATTCCGGCCGATTGCAGTCCCGGCTCAAATGACCCAGGTAAATCCGCGAAAGCGACGCCGACGCCACTTCGGCCGCCACGGCCGCGGCCGCGTCGTTCGAGAGGTGCCCGTGGCGGCTGAGGATTCGCTGCTTCGTCGACCAGGGCCGCTTGATGTCCTCCTGGAGCAGCTTCATGTCGTGGTTGGCCTCCAGCACCAGCGCATGGGCGGGACGCACCCGTTAGATGA
>JADZAX010000124.1 GCA_020852405.1 Verrucomicrobiales bacterium | reverse complement strand
TATCTGCGATGAGGTCCGGAACAGGACTGAAAGGGGACTCGGGATCCATAGGGGCTTGGCTGCTGCCGTGGCAGGTCGGAGGCGTCCAAAGGTAGCACCGATCTCCCAGGATGGAAGTTGCGCGTCCTGGGAAACGAATTTTGAAAATTGTCACTTGCCGGGTTTCAATAGGCGTGTATTTGTGGTAACAATAACCGGAGCCGTGGAGTTGCTGCCAACATGCGACTCCTTCAATATTCATTGGTTTGGCCAATAGGGGCCATTTTGATCCTGTTTTCGGCCGTGATGCCCGGTGCCGCCCGGTCACAAACGGTGACCTTCAGCGGGGTCTTCATCGGTTTTGATGAGCCGGAGTTTTCCTCTCTTGGGACACTGTCAGCGGGCCCTGGAGGTGCCTCGCTGGGCGGGTTCAACCTGGTCAATGACAGCACCGGCCTCAAACAAACCGGCGTTGCCACCGGGATGGGCGACAGAGCGGATTTTTCGATCGCGGTTCAGAGCCAGCTGAGCGGGGCTGGAGGCACTGTCAGTTGGGATTTCAGCCCGAGTTTTGCGGGAGCCCTGCGGGCGAACCATGCCTTCTCCGGAACCGTTGCCGCGAACAATCCTGGCTCCCGTTTGGTCAACACGCTGGTTCTGACCTTTGGCAGCCATTTGACGGTGACCGATTTTGTGGCCGACTTTTCCAGTTTGAACACCCGGGGCATCGGCTGGGAAGTTTCGGTGTTGGAGTTTCTCGACGCGGCCGGCTATCCATTTTCCGCCACCCCGCTGATACCGGCCTATTTGGCCGCGTCCAGCTTCACGGGTAGTTCGGCTGCCGGGACATTCGTCACCGCGGACAAAAGCACCGTCAACGGGGTGGGAACGAATCTCACTGCGGCAGGCATCACAGGGCCGGAGGACGTGCTCTCCGACGGGAGCAATCTCACCAGCGGAGCCACGGCGGATTCCCTTTCCTACTTTGATGTGGGGCTGCCTCCGGGAACTCAGATCGGTGGCTTGCGGTGGACCACGATATTCGAGGACGTGCGGGGGATCACCAACGGAAGTTCCAGCTTCACGGCTTCGTTTCTCGATTTCACGTTCTCAGGCACGTTTTTGGATCCGACCGAGCCTCTGTTGCCACCATCCCCTGCGGTGGTCATTTTGATCTCCTCCGGGCAGGGCACGTCAAGGGTGTTTATCGAGGACACAGGAGCGATGATTTCAGGTATCAGGGCCCTTCCGGTCATGGCGGCGCAGCGTTCCGCAGCGATGAACTCCGCTCGTTTGCTGATGAGGGATGTCAATTCCCGGCTCTTCCGACTCCGATCGGGAGATGCCGGCGCCGCGGCGCGTCAGGAGGCACCTGCCGTGCCCGTCTGGACAGTTCTGGCCGCCGATTCATTGGGAAAGGAAGTGGTGGAGCCCTGCGGTGGAAAAAACCCGATCCTTGCCGAAAGCGACACGCTTTCCCAGGGGGGCAAGGAATTGGTCGATGCTTCCGTTGCCTGGCAGGACATCAAACGTTGGAGTCTCTATGCCAGTGGTGATTTAGGGTCATTGGCCATCGGTTCCCTGGGCACCCAAACAGGTTTTGCCACTGAATCTTCCGCGGCCAGTGTGGGAGTGGAGCGTGATTGGGGGGAGAATGTTCGGATTGGTGGGGCCGTGTCCCGGTGTTGGGTGGACGAAGCCTTGGCCGACCACCTCGTCGCCACCGATCTCGAAGGGTCCGGCCTTTCGGCCTACCTTGATGCCGTCCGGGGACGCGCTTGGGGAGGGGTGCTCTACCATTTCGCCTCTTTGGATCACGACATCAGCCGACAGGCGGGGCACGGACGCCTCGCCAGAGGGACGACCGAGAGCCGGACCCACGCCGTGATGTTCTCGGTCGGATGGAATGAAACTGTCGGCCGCCGTTGGGTCACCGGGCCGGTCGCCGGGATCGACTGGCTGCAGGGGCAGGTCGATGGCTATGCCGAGCAGGGGGGACTGGATCGTAATCTGCTCTTTGACGGCATCGGCTACCAGTCACTCACCACATCAGTGGGATGGCAGGTCTCTGGCCACTTTGATTGGAGACGGCTGCGCGTCATTCCCCAGTTCCGGTTGTCCTGGTGTCGGGAAAACCTGGAGGATGAGCAGTTGCTGCACGCTCGTCTGATTGACAGTCCGTTTTATGAGGTAAAGAACGGCCGTTTGCATCCCTACGGCGAATTCGATGCCAGCGCGAGGCTGCGTCATCTGCCGCCGGACTACTTCACTGCCGGTGCCGGATTGCAGGTCGGTTTTCCCAAGGGCTGGTCCGTTTTCCTGGATGCCGAAACCCATTTTGGTCGCCAATGGGAGGAATCTTTCATGGGCAGCCTGCGGGTCGGGCGAGACTTTTGAGGGAGCCGGCACCCCATCCCGATGGGGGTGGGGTGCCGGCAGGAGTGTCAGTTCGCTTTTTTGGGACGGTTCAACACATCGTCCCGGGTCGTTTCGACCACGGCAAGGACTTTGGTGATGAGGTCCTGATTGACCTTCAACTCCTCAAGAGTGGCCTTCAGATGCTCCGCGATGGCGTTGAAGTGCGAGTCGTTCAGATCCGGCAGATTCGCATGGGCCGTCCGCATGTCCTTGCCTTCGTATTTGATGGGCGCTCCCAGCGCGAAGGAAAGAAACGTCTTCTGTTTGCGACGCTGGCGGTCCATGTTCACATCATCGAAGAAATGTTTCACCCGGTCGTCGACCAGGACTTTGGTGTAAAAGAGATCAACCGCCGCATCAATGGCCGCTTTGCCTCCGAGTTGTTGGTACAAGCTTGCCGCGCGGTCCGCTTCGAATTTCTTGCGGCAGGCTTCTTCGGCGAAGGCGAAGGTTTTTCCTTCGTAGACCGTGGTGATGTTGGGGTTCGCCGGCTTGCCGCTGATGGGGCAGACCGTATTCAAGGCATCCTGGGCCATCGCCTGGAGCGAGAAGGTGACAAGGAAGAGGATCACGAGTTTTTTCATGGAGCTTGGGATTGAAGTTGTGCCACCGGTCAAACGTGCCAGTGTGAATCTCGAAGTATTAACCGGACAATCATGTCCGTTTTGAATTTGTTCGTTTCTAATTGGATGTCAATATCCGATTTTATCACTGCGGGATCACGCCATGTTTACCAAAGCCGTCGAATATGCCCTCCGCGCTGTGGCGCACCTGGCTCATGAGTCCCCTGAGGCCCGAACTACCGAGCAGATCGCCGAGGCCACGAAGGTGGATTCGCTGACCTATTTGTCCAAAGTGCTCCAGAATTTGCGTCGACAGGGCATCCTGCGATCGACCCGTGGTCACGGCGGAGGGATGACCCTGGCGCGTCAACCCGGCGAACTCACGATCCTCGAGGTCGTGAATGCGGTCGAACCCATCCAAAGGCTTAAAACGTGTCCCCTCGGACTGGTCTCTCATGGCGTGCGGCTCTGCCCTCTCCACCGAAGGATTGACAATGCCCTCGCTCTCGTGGAGGAGGCCTTCGGTGGCACCACCCTGGCGGAAGTGCTGGCGGAAAAGACGGACAGTCCGCCCCTTTGCGAGGGACTCTTGCGCCCTGATTCGGTGGCCTGAAAGTTGACCCGGCCTTCTGCTTGGTAAGGTCAGGCTTTGTCCCAGATCTCCAGGGCTTCCAGATAAATGGACTCCAGGCGCTGGATCTGCGCTGCCTGCTCGAAATTCTCCCGGGCACTCCGCGCGGCGGCTTCACTGAACGTCCGCCACGTTTCCGGGCTCTCAGTGAGCAGACCCAGATGGTGGAGCAGTGCCGGACCATCGTCTTCGGGCACCAGGAATCCCGTCCTACCGCTCTCCACTGCCTCCGGAATGCCACCATGCAGAGTCGCCAGCACCGGCAGGCCGGTCGCCATGGCTTCAACCATCGAGTTGGGCACGCCTTCCTGATTCTGGTCCGCGGTCATGCGGCTAGGGTGGATGAACAGATGCGCGTCGTGGTACAACTCCCTTAAGCCATCGACATCGAGGAATCCCGCGAAATGCACCCGGTCGGCCACGCCGAGATCCCGGGCCATCTGCCGCAACGTGTCTTCGAGTGGGCCTTCTCCGGCGATGGTGAGCTTCGCTGTCGGGCAACTTTTGCTGAACCCGGCGAATGCCTGCAGGGTCAGGTCGAGTCCTTTTTTGTCGATCAGTCGGCAGGCCTGCACCAGATGCCAAGCCTGGCCATCCTCGGGGAGCTTGCGCTGCTTCCAAGGGAACTGATCCATGGGAATGCCGGTGCGATTGATCCTGATCTTGGCCTCGGGGCAGCCCAGATCGAGGAGCCGTTGTTTCAGGCTTTCCGATCGGACCATGGCCAAGGGCACGGTCTGGAGGAGTTCCCGGAGCCGTTCCGCATAGCCTGGCTGGTCCTCCCGGGTCTGGACATCCATCCCATGAAAGGAAACCACCGTCGGGCGGTCCCACCGCTGAATGATGGGCAGGAGGTGCACCCCGGTATGGCCAAAATAGACATGCATCAGATCCGCCCCGCGGCGGGCCAGGATTTTTTGGAGCGCGCCGTATTCCCCCCGGTAGACCACTGGAGGCTCTTTGCGGATGTATTTCAACCAGAAGCGCCGCAGGAAATTGGCCTTGGCAGGCCGGTGCAGTTCGATCTCAGAGAACGGGAACCGGTCCTCGCAACGGCGTTCCTTGGTGATGACAAACGTATCGACCCGGCGCAGGGCGGTGACCTGCCGGTAGATGTGCATCATTTCCGGTTTGAGAAAGGTGGTGCAATAGCTGGCGACGAGAGGTTTGCGCACGACACGCGAGTAATGGGGCGGTTCGACCGGCAAGTCAAGCGGAAGGGGCCCCGGGGAAACCGGGATCTGCCGCCTCAGCGGCAGAACCTAGAGGAGGGGGAGCCTCTGTCGTGGTCAACTCCTCATACGCATCCCGCACCACCCAGCCACAGTTCTCCAGGGTGCCCTTGGCGAGTTCCTCCGGGCAGCCGGTCAGTTCTCGGAGAATGCGGACGGCGCGGGCCCGGAGTTTGGTGTTGGAAGGATCCACTTCGACCATCAGATTTTCGATGACCTTGCCGCCCTGCGCCAGGGCCAGCGTGGTGAACAAGTTGAGGATCAACTTGGTGGCCGTTCCGGATTTTAGCCTGGTCGATCCGGTCAGCACCTCGGGACCCAGATCGGGAGCGATGATTTCGTCCGGGCGCCATTCCGGCGTGAGGATTTCATGGAGCCTGGGATTGAAGGCCAGGATCACGGTGAAGGCTCCCTGTTTGCGGGCCTGTCGCAGGGCGCCCCACACAAAAGGGGTGCGGCCGCTCGCCGCAATCCCCACCACGACGTCCCGGGAGCCGGCCCGACGCGCCCGGATGGCCTCCGCCCCGGCGGCGGAATCGTCCTCCGCACCCTCCACCGCGATCCGCAGGGCACGGTCCCCGCCGGCGATGATCCCCTGCACCAGACTGCGGGGAGTGCGGAAGGTCGGCGGGCATTCGCTGGCGTCGAGCACCCCGAGACGGCCGCTGGTGCCTGCTCCGACATAAAACAGTCTTCCGCCTTCGGAAAAGGCGCGGGTCACTCGCCGGATGACCCGGACGATGGCTTCCCGTTCTTTCAAGATAGCGGAAGGCAGTGCCGCATCCTGGTCGAGCATCATGGCCACCGCTTCCTCTAATGGCATGCGATCGAGGTGGAGGGATGCCGGATTGCGTTGTTCGGTGGGCGAAAAGACCAGATCCTCCAGCCGGACGGGGGTGTCGGACTCTCCCTTCGATGTCACCGGAAACGCCGGAGCAATGCCCGTCGTGGCGGCGTCCAAAAGGGCACGGGCCAGAACGACCGCCCCCCAGGCTCCAGCGCGTTCCACGGAAAGGATCTCGACGCCGGACCACCGTTCTGTCAGCACGGCCTTGAGTTGCTCCGCAAACCCCCGTTGCTGGATCAGGACGCCCCCGGAAAAAAGAAACTGCACCGGATGGCGGGGATCCGGCGTCGCCAAATGCCGGGCGCAGGCCAGGGCGTCCTCGGCCAGGGTCTCCGCCGCTTCTTCGATGATGCTTCGGGCCATGGGATCCCCTGCCTGGGCGGCGGCGAAAACCGGGACCGCCAACCCGGCGAGATCGCGCTTCTCCGCGCGCATCGACCAGGGTACCAGATCCTCGGGATCGTTGAGCAGCAATTCGGCGAGGAGCCCGGCTCCAAGTTCCGGCCAGTCCTCACTGCGGTCATAAGCCGCCATCACCGTCCGCACCGCCCGCAGGCCGATGTCGCAGGCGCTGCCCCGGTCGCCGATGATGTGGCCCCGCCCTCCGGTCCGCCAGGTCCGGTCTTTTCGGTCGCGACCATAGCAGCACGAACCGGTGCCGCTGAGGACGACAACGCGGGCGGACCAATCAGGATGAATGGGCGCCGGAGCCGCGGCGAGCACGGTCTCGAGGTCGTCCGTCGCGTGACAGGGGACGCCTTTCCAGATCCGGGCGGCGACCCGGCGGACGCGCGCGTGATCTTCCGCGGTGCGGGCTCCGGCCAACCCGATGCCGACTGCCGCGATCGGCGTTCCGGAGGGGAGGGAACGCTGGATATCGACAAAGAGCCGGCCCAATTCCAGATCCGAAAGCAGCCGAAGATTCGCGGGACCTTTGCGGAATTCCGCGAGCGGCAGATCCGAGGCGTCGGACAGCGCCACCGAGGTGTGCGTGGCGCCACCGTCAATGCCGAGAACAAAAGGAGGGGAGGCGGCAGGCATGGCACGAAGGAGAGATTCAGGATAGCACGGATGAGCCGTTCCCGGCTCACCAATCCGCGGTTCCTCCGGATTTTCGAACAAAAAACATCACCGCGTGGACAACCCCGGCTTGACAACCCCCCGCCTCCTCGCTTTTGGATACCGCTCCGGTTTCCCCCATGCCTGCCTCAGATCCTGTCCACATTTACACCGACGGAGCCTGCTCCGGAAATCCCGGCCCCGGTGGTTACGGGGTGGTGCTCATCTACAAAACCGTGCGCAAGGAAATGAAGCGCGGTTTCCTCCGCACGACTAACAACCGCATGGAGTTGCGGGCCGTGATCGCCGGGTTGGAGGAGCTGAAGCGGCCCTGCCATGCCAGGGTTTACTCCGACTCGCAGTACGTCGTCAATGCCATGACGAAGGGGTGGGCGAAAGGCTGGAAACGTCGCGGATGGCGAAAGACCGATGGTTCGCCCCGACTCAATGCGGATCTTTTTGAGCAGTTGCTGGATTTGTGTGACCAGCACGCGGTGGTGTTTGAATGGGTGCGTGGCCACGCCGGACACGCGGAGAACGAACGCTGCGACGCCCTGGCCGTGGCCGCCCGCGAAGGTCCGCTCTTGGAGGATGACGGCTGGAGGGACTGAGACCGGTGGAAGGTTCCGGATAGGATCGGCGGAAGGAAAATCAAAAATCGAATTTGACGAATGCCGCTCTGGCTGTTTCTTTGCGTCCCGCTCCGGCATCCAGACCGGGGACAGGGATTTGGTGAGGTGGCTGAGAGGTCGAAAGCACATCTTTGCTAAAGATGCGAGCTCCAAAAGGGTTCCGTGGGTTCGAATCCCACCCTCACCGCCAAATTTTCTGTTACGTTGACGATAAAAGAATTGTGAGGATTGCCAGCCCTTGCAGGAAGCAAGGTGCTAATGAAAATGGCGGCACTTCCGTAGGTGCCCTGCGAAGTTTTAGGGGCCTATCACGAGACGGATTTTCCGGGTTTTGGGCCGCGGGAAACAGTCTCGGGCGAAGCTACGGTGCTCCGGCGTGCGGATTTGGACACGTGGACGGAGCCCGAGGTTTCAGATCAACGTCCCGCTTTGCCCCCGGGGTATGTTCTTGGCCAACACTCGGTTGATGAATGAATGGACCAGTAGCGGGGCCACTGGAAATCAGGTCTGATTGAAAAGGTTCCAGCGAAGTCGGGGCCGGTCACCGCGTTTTTATTGCCTTGGGAGGGAGCCCCACACCTGACCAGTCGTGTCCATTGCCGCTGGCAGGATTGGCGAAAGTGGCACGTTGCCTGTGGCCGTCAGGACTCGGCGAGCCACTGCCGCGCTTCAGCTTCTTCCGCGTGATCGAAGTATCTGACCGTGGCCTTCGTGAAAGGCTTGCAGAACGTTGCCATCCCTTCCTGCCACTTCTTTTCACCAACGATCGCAAGACGCTCGATGTCTCTGAAATGATGCATCGCAAACTTCGTATCCTGCCACAGCGCTCCGGCCGTCCAGCCATGAAAGTCGGTCATATCGAACAGCACGCGCAGCTTTCCATGCAGACTGACGAGGCGCTCAAACTCGGGCACGAAGTGCTCGTAGTCGGCCGCCACCAGCTTTTCGCTGACATGGACGGCGAGTGTCTTTCCGCCGTTTTCTTCTTTGAGTTGAATGGGCATAGTGGTCTCCTTTGCTTTGTTGATGATGGTTCTTTGATCCAATCACGCTGCTACCTGAACGGTTTGCTCCGCCAAGGCTGCCGATTGATGGTCCTCCATGGATTCCGGATTGTTGCTGCTGATGATCTCGCGGGCGCGTGCCACTTCGGTGGCCGTACCGTGAGCGATCACGACATACTTGTCGGTGCTCAACGCGGTCTCGTATTGCACGATGCTGTCCTTGGGAATGCCCATGCTGTAAAGCCCGGCACCCAGCGCGCTCATGCCGCCCACGATGGCCGCGCCTTCGAGTGCGCCGACGATCCATCCGACGATCGGTCCAGCAAAGAGCAAAGGTCCGATACCTGGAATGAAGAAGAAAGCGGAACCGAAGAGCCAGCCCCAGATTCCGCCCCAGAAGGCTCCCTGCTTGCCCCAGTATTTCATGCGGTCACCGGCATTGTAGTAGCCCACGACATGCTCGTCCGTATGATAGTCGCGTCCGATGATGGACAGCTTGCGCATGTCAAAGCCTGCGTGCTGCAGTTCCTTGATGGCGGTTTCGGCCTCTGCGTGGGACTTGAATATTGCCACGGATGAAATGTTGCCGGTCATAACTTTGTGTTGGATTGTCAACTGACGAAAAGCTACCATAGCTCCCTTGTCGGCTCGTTCGCCATGGGGTGTTGACCTACTTCTTCTCGGCATCCCGCGTGGACTTGCTCACGGCAGGAGTGGTCCCAAGATTGAAGACCCAGAGCGCGCTCATCTGGTGAGACGGCTTTCAGAGTTCTTTGCGGATGTCCTTCAGTTCCTTCAGCCTCGCTGCGCTTGGCTGCGGATAGCTCATTTTGAGTCCGTTCAGCGCGTCGAGAATCGTCTGCGAGATGATCAGGCGTGCGTTGTGCTTGTCATCAGCGGGAACGACATACCAGGGCGCGGTTTCCGTGCTGGTGGCGCTCAGGCAGTCCTCGTATGCCTTCATGTAGTCGTCCCAATGTTCCCGCTCTTTAACATCAGCGAAACTGAATTTCCAGTTCTTGTCCGGCTCGTCGATGCGATCTCGGAAGCGCTTGGCTTGTTCATCCTTGGACAAGTGCAGGAAGAACTTCAGGATGCGTGTGCCATTGCGATGCAGATGCGCCTCCAGATCCACGATGGAGCGATAGCGCTCGTCCCAGATGGCGTTCTTCACGATCAGGTCCTCAGGGATCCGCTGTCGATGGAGAATCTCGGGATGCACACGAACGATGAGCACTTCTTCATAGTAGGAACGATTGAAGATGCCAATGCGCCCGCGCTCAGGCAAATGGCGTGTGGTGCGCCAGAGAAAGTCATGTTCCAACTCCTCCGCGCTCGGCTGTTTGAAACTGAATACCTGACAACCCTGTGGATTTACGCCCGACATGACATGCCGGATCGCACCATCCTTGCCCGCCGCATCCATCGCCTGGAAAATCAGGAGTAGCGCGTAGCGGTCGGACGCATAGTGCAGGCGTTGCAGATCACTCAGTTCCTCCACATGGCGCTTCAGAAGGTGGTGATAGTCCTTCTTCGATTTGCAGATTGGCTCTACTTTCGTCGGCCACTCGTCCAGACACACGGTGGCACCTTCCGGCACTAGAAAGTCAGTGGAATCAATTTTCATGTCGATGCCTTTCTTGAAAGTTGGGTTGGTTCCGTCGGGATTTCTCCACCTTCATTCTCCCAGCGTTGGATGGCGCGCTGCTTCATGGACATGGGTTTGGCATCAGGGGGCGAGGGATCAAGTCGTGAAGCTTCATGAGCTGAGCTGTTCCATAGCTCAATCACTGACACCTCGGGATGATGCGGATCGAAACCGAGGATACTCAGTGAAGCGGTTCCGAGTGTGAAATGTTGCGCCTCGACGACTGACAAACCAATCCAGCGCGCGGCCAAGACGCCACCAAAGTGACCGTGTGAGAAGAGCGCGACGTTGCCCTCCATCGTGCGCAGGTGCGCGATCACTCGATCCGCGCGGGCGGAGATGGCTACAGGAGATTCGCCATTGGGACATCCGTCGCGAAACACATTCCAGCCGGGTCGGTCCTTGCGAATATCCACGGAGCGCAGGCCCTCGTAGTCGCCATAGTCCCATTCTACCGCGTCAGGTTCGAGCTCCGAATCTTTGCCCAGTCCAACCAGTTCACAGGTCCTCCGTGCCCGTTGCAGGGGGCTCGTCACAATGTGGTCAAAGGGAATTCGGCAAAGCCGCTGTCCCCACTCCCGGACTTCGTCTTCACCTTGAGCGGTCAGGGGAATGTCCGTGAGACCGGTGTGCTGGCTGGAGATGCTCCATTCCGTTTCACCGTGGCGGACGAAGTAAATCGTGAGAGGCTTGGTTTGGTCGCAGAGCATAGGACCGACTGCGTCAGCGTCCGGCTTGATCGCGTTTTCTACCTTGTCAGCAATGTCGATGCCTTTCGGAGAAGGCTCGTTTTCGAGCTCCATCACTTTCCCAAGGCGCCGACGATGACGCTCCTCACCTGAGAAGCGCGCGATCAAAAAGGCCCGAACCAACTCCCACGCAAGCGCATGACCGACCACGAGGCCGCCAAGGCAGATCACGTTGAGATCATCATCTTCGACTCCTTGATGAGCGGAAAAGGGATCATGAATGAGGCAGGCGCGCACCCCATCCACTTTGTTAGCCACGACAGAGGCTCCGACGCCACTACCGCAGATGGCCACGCCACGCTCCACTGCTCCTGAGGCTACGGCACGCGCCAGCGGCACGACAAAATCCGGAGAGTCATCCTCAGGAGCGAGTTGAATATCGCCGAAATCAATCACCTCTGCGCCGGCCTCACGCAGCTTCATGGCCAGGTAGGTCTTCAACTCATGGCCGCCATGATCAGCCGCGATACCCACGACTTTCGTCGTCTTGATGGCAAGGCATTGCTGGAGCGTGAGGCAGGCTTTCATAAGGGTTTCCAAGCCATGGCTGCCGCGTAATCACCACCTCGAGCGCTGTGATTGCACTTGGCCTGATGCAGGAGCGCGTGCTGTGCGGCTTTCACATTGACCACCTGACCCGCCCAGATGTCCAAAGCCGGCTCCTGGAGGGCTCGGCCAAACGAGAAGGCCAGGGCCCAGGGGGCGCGGGTTTTGTAGCGGACGTTCATGTCGTTCAATCGGGCGGAAGCAAGTTCAGAAGACTGCCCTCCCGACAGAAAAGCGATGCCCGGAACCGCAGCGGGAACGGTTTGCAGGAGACAGTTCACGGTCGCATCAGCCACCTCGTCCACGGTTGCCTGGGTGGGACTGCTCAGGCCGGAAAGCACCATGTTGGGCTTCAGAATCATGCCTTCCAACAGCACGCGTTGGCAATTCAATTGAATGAAAACATTGCGCAAAACTTCCCGCGTGATTTTAAGACAGTGTTCCTGGGTATGCTCGCCTGTCATGAGGACTTCAGGTTCCACGATGGGAACCAAACCTGCCTCCTGGCACAAAGCAGCGTAGCGAGCCAGGGTCTGTGCGTTGGATTCGATACAGCTCCGGCTGGGAACATCCTCACCGATGGCAAACACGGCGCGCCATTTCGCGAACCGTGCGCCGATCTTCCCATACTCTGCCAGTCGCTCACGCAAGCCATCCAGCCCTTCGGTGATTTTCTCCCCTGGATGACCGGCCATGGGCTTTGCTCCCAGGTCTACTTTGATGCCGGGAATGATACCAGCTTCGGTAAGCGCCATCGCAAATGGCTGACCATCGGCCGTGGTCTGTCGAATCGTCTCGTCGTAAAGGATCGCGCCACTGATAT
This sequence comes from Verrucomicrobiales bacterium, assembly GCA_020852405.1. Classification (GTDB taxonomy): domain Bacteria; phylum Verrucomicrobiota; class Verrucomicrobiia; order Verrucomicrobiales; family DEV007; genus JACKQE01. Next base: position 4,052 of record JADZAX010000124.1, on the reverse strand, counting down.
AGTCTCCGAGCTGTGGCGTGGTCACGATCATCTCGCGATAGGCTCGACGCATCTCTGCGTTCTGTGGAATGCCATGCACCTTGAAACGATTGTTGCACGTCGGATTGCTTTCGTCCATCGCGAGAATGCCCTTGTCATCCGCCACAAGCATCTGAGCGCCGACGAGGAGGGTTTGTTGGTTCGATCCCATATCTATGCGAAAGTGAGGTGTTCAGTGTGATGCGACCAGTAACCATCGCGGCCAAAGTGTCGGAGCAACCTGCTCTCGTATTTTCGGGTGATGAGCGCATCCTCCGAGGATTTGGGTGATGCCTTGATGGCATCAGGAGTGAGTTTGACGAAGACTTTCGATTCGCCCCCACTCACGCGCTCCATGCATTCTGGAGTCTCCAGGACTTTTTTTCCAGGCCACCAGTTGCGGGTAAGGACAAGGAGATCGCGGATCGCCCACTTCCGGTCATCAAAGGAGAACTCACGGACCATCCCAGGCTCGCCGTCCAGACTGTCCAGTTGGTAGGCCTTGAGTGGTTTGGCTTTGAATAACATCGTGTGATTTCCTGTTCGGCGTTGCCCGCTGAAGATCAGGATATTTGGCAGGGTGAGCTCCCCGCGCATTTGCTGAGTATTTTAGTAAACTATCTCCTTGATGACTGCTTCGCCATGGGGTAAAACCCTACCGCTTCCCGAGACCTGAGCATTCGTCTTTTGGAGATAGGCAACGACAGTAATAAGTGAGCGCTGTTGTCAGCCCGCACCGGTGCCAACCAAGCCTTTGCGCAGTAATGACAGACCAGCGCGACTCCCAGTCGTATAGAACTAAACGACTCCGATGACTGTCTTTCAAATCATCGCCCTGCTCATCTCGCTGACGGCGATTTTCAGCTACTTGAACTTCCGTTTTTTCAAGCTGCCGGCCACCATCGGGGTGATGCTGATCGCGCTGCTGATGTCGCTCGCCTTGATCGGTGCCGGTCACTTCGCTCCCTGGATTCACGAAGCGGCGGTAGGCTTGACCAAGCAGATCGATTTCAATGATGCCCTGATGCAGGGCATGCTGTGTTTTCTCCTGTTCGCGGGGGCGATGCACATCGACCTGAGCGAACTGAAGGATCACCAAGGTGTCATCGCCACGCTCGCGGTCGCGGGTGTGGTCATCTCCATGTTCGTCTTCGGCACCTTGATTCATTTGGTGCTCGGCTGGCTGGGAATTGACCTAATCTATGTCTGGTGCCTGCTCTTCGGCGCATTGATCTCTCCCACCGATCCCGTGGCCGTGATCGGCATTCTGAAGGATGCCAAAGTGCCGCGCAGTTTGGAGGTCCAAATCGCAGGCGAATCCCTTTTCAATGACGGAATCGGCGTGGTGGCGTTCATCGTCATGATCGAGATTGCCGTGGGGGGAGAGCATGCCTCGGCGGCGCATATTGGGCAGTTGTTCCTCGAAGAGGCGGTGGGTGGCGCGCTGTTTGGCTTTGTCATTGGCTGGATCGCCTACCGGCTCCTCAAGAGCGTGAACAATTACCGCGTCGAAGTGATGCTGACCCTCGCGCTGGTCATGGGCGGCTATGCGCTGGCCTCGGTGATTCATGTCAGCGGCCCCATCGCCATCGTGGTGGCGGGGCTGTTCATTGGCAACCACGGACGTCAGTTCGCCATGAGCGATACCACCCGCCAAAACGTCGATTCATTCTGGGACCTCATCGATGAGATTCTTAATGCCCTGCTCTTTGTGCTCATCGGACTGGAGATCCTCGTGCTGTCCTTTACTCGCGACCTATTTTTCGCCGGACTGCTGGCCATTCCAGCGATCCTTTTTGCGCGCTTGGTTAGCGTGGTCCTGCCGGTGAGCGTGATTCGTCGCGCCCGTGAACTTACCCCGGGAACCGTCCGCATCATGACCTGGGGCGGCCTGCGCGGCGGCATCTCCGTGGCACTGGCATTGTCCCTCCCCGTCAGTCGAGAACGCGAGATTGTGCTGGCTGTGACCTACGCGATCGTCATCTTTTCCATCCTCGTTCAAGGACTCAGCCTGGAACGATTTGTGCGCGCCCTGCTGAAGTGGTGAAGCGGTGCAGCAGGAATGCCAGTGACGTCAGCAATAGGGTTCCACCTGAAACAACTGCACGAAGCATCATCCCTCGCTCCGGGCTTCTTCTCTCAAAAACCACCACAACAGCGTGCAACCGATCATCGCGCTGAGGGCAGATCCGACCAGCGCCCCGATCTTGCCGGACTCCAGCAGTTCATCCCCGAGTGCCAGGCCAGCGATGAACAGCGACATGGTGAAGCCGATGCCCGCCAGACACCCGGCGCCCGTCAGCACTTTCCAGTTCACGCCTTCCGGTAGTCGCGCCCAGCCCAGCCTCACTGCCAGTGCGCTGAACATCACAATCCCCAGCGGTTTCCCCATCGCCAACCCTGCGGCAGTCGCCAAGGAAACAGGATGGGCCAGGTCAGCCAAGTCCACGCGCACCCCGGCATTGGCCAGGGCAAATAGCGGCATGATGACAAAGGCCACCCACGGATGCAGGGCATTCTCCAGCCGATCCAGCGGGGAGATCGTTTCCTGCGCGGTGGCACCCAGCAGCAGCACCGCCTCTTCGTGATGCTCCGTTTCGTCCTCTTTCTCGCGGTCCTTTCGCAGACGGCGCTCCGTCCCGGAAAGCACTTTCAGCAGACTCCGCTCTGCGAGCCACGGCCTCGACGGTGTGAGCAGTCCCAACACAACCCCGGCCACCGTAGCGTGAACCCCGGCCATCAGGACCGCGAGCCAGATCCCCACGCCGATCAGGACATAGACCGGCACGGCCCGCACGCCCAACCAGCGGCAAATCAGGGTGACGCCCAAACCAACCCCCGCCCAGCCGAGCATCGACAGTGAAATGTGGTCCGTGAATGCCACCGCGATGATCAACACTGCGCCGATGTCATCAATGATCGCCAGCGTTAAAATGAGGATCTTCAAACCAAACGCCACCCGCGCTCCAAGAAGCGCCAGGAATCCCGCAACGAAGGCGATGTCCGTCGCCATGGGAATCGCCCATCCGTCGGCCCCCGGTTTACCATGCTGAAAAAGAAGAAAGAGCGCCGCAGGCACCAGCATGCCACCCAGCGCCGCCACCGCTGGCAACACGGCATTGCGGGGCTCGCGCAGTTCTCCATGCACCAGTTCGCGTTTGATCTCGAGCCCGACCACGAAGAAGAAAATGGTCATCGCGCCATCGTTGATCCAGTGCTGCAACGAAAGCTCCAGGGCGAAGTCGCCGATCGTCACTCCGACATTCGTGTGCCAGAGGCTGGCGAACGCCGCCGCCCAAGGAGAATTGGCGAGTCCCAGCGCAATGAGCGCGCAGCACAGCAGCACGATGCCACCGGCCGCCTCGATTTTAAAGAACTTGGCAAAGGGTTCCGTCAGGCGGTTGATGATTGGCTCCGTCGAGCCGCCATCAGGACGCGTCGGACGATGGGAGTCTGGCAGCCAATCGGGGATTTTCATCCTGGCTCCTTCTGGATCGCGAGCACAGGGGCGGCTCCGAGTGACGCCCGCACCTGGGTCAAGCGCTCCTCAAACCGAGCGCGATCATGCACGGAGGAGATGGACCTTGCTCCCACCTCGGCAATGCAGTCAACGTGTTCACCGAGAATTCGCCGCCGGTTCGCATCGTCTGTCAAACTACCGATCGTATGAAGCGCACCGAGCATCCTCAGCATCATCGAGAGATTGCCCGCCGCGCTGCCGCGGATTTGATCGAAGGATTCTGCAACGAGGCTGGCAAAGGTCGGTCCGATGGCAATCACTCTCAGTTCGCCGTCCTCATACCGGTGTGAGGACGGGATGTCTCTGGTTGCGAGCCGTGACAGGATCGCGGTCAGGTAATCCACGCACATCACGGCCGTGGTGGTGTCATTGATGCCGGGCGAAAGCGATCTTAATGCCATGTCCACCAACTGTCTGATGCCAAACCCGGGGTCCTGCTCGACCGTGCGGTGCCGGTCGATGCCATACGCATTCTGTAGATCGGAAATGATGTCGTCGCCCGGCGGTTCGCTTT
>JADZAX010000123.1 GCA_020852405.1 Verrucomicrobiales bacterium | reverse complement strand
CGCGATCTCTCCGGAGGGAACGCTTCGTTTCATGGTGACCGAGCGCCGGATGAACTCGGAATTGTTCTGTGAGTTCCTCGACCGGCTCATGTATGGAGAAAGCGGCCACGTCCTCCTCATCGTCGACGGCCATCCCGCGCACCGGGCGAAGGCGACGAAGGAGCACTTGGCGAAGTTTGATGGACGACTCCACCTCTACCTTCTGCCCGGCTACAGTCCGGAACTCAATCCCGATGAGCACGTTTGGAACTGGATCAAGAATCATGAGATTGGCCGAAAACTCCCGAAGAACAAAAGTGACCTCGTGAGCATGGCTCATAAGGGGCTCGACTCCCTACAACGAAGGACGGAGACACCGAGGGGATTTTTCCACGATCCGCACTTGAAATACATCAAATTAGAATACTTTTGCACTGCTTAGTAAGCGTGATCAGTGCCTGGAATGGGTGGCCAACAGTCAGTCCTCCTGGTTGAATAGCAGCGCGGGGGAAGGGGAGGGGGAGTTTCAGGGGTCGACGTGCAATTGGTCAATCGAGATGACGGCGAGTTCGGCGCTGTTGTTGTTCCAGAGTTCCCGGCCGGTGCCTACGCGGCCCGCGCCGCCACCGCTGTTCGAGTAGCCAACGTAGAGCTTTCCTTCATGCTCGATCGCATACGGGTAGGAGAGAGCCGCTTTCGGATGCGACTCGCCGGGGCCTCCGGGAAACTCGGCGTGGCGGATGACGAACACTTTGCTGAACGAGGTCTCTCCCGGCCTGCTCAGGGCGATGGTCAACGGCGAGCGTCGCTTGCCACTGTCCGCGGTGGTGGTGCAGACGAGGTAGCGCTGGCCGGTGCTCAGGGTGCCGGCGATGGGCTTGCTGGTGGTCATCGGCAGATTGCCCGGTCGCATCTCGCTCCAGGTGCGGCCATAGTCCTCGCTGGTGGCGGTGAGCGCCTCGGCTTTGTCCCCGTAGCGCGAGAGGCTTGTGATCCGCTTGCCCTTCACGATGACGGTGGATTCCCCCCACATCTTCTGGAGGTCCTTGGCCTGCGGGATGGGCACCACCTCCCACCGGGTGAAGTCTTCGCCGTGGCTGATGGCGACGACGGCCGGATCGCCCTCGCCGACCTTGAGCCCGGCCATGATCCAATTGCCGTCGTCCATTTTCTGCGGTTCCTGCATGGGCCAGAAGCCGCCTTCGATCACAGTGCCTTTCGGCAGCCACTGCTGGCTGGTCTCATCAAGGACATAAGCCCGGGTGTGAACGCCGGTCATCGTGCCCGTGTAGGCTCCGTGAAAAGCCCAGAGCGTCCCCTGGTGGGAGAGGAAGGCCCCGTGACTCACGCCGACCGGACCGTCGCCCGCATCCATCGTGCGTACCGCGCTCCAGGTCATGCCCTCGTCTTCGCTCATACAAAAACGCGCCTCTTCCGTGTCGGTGTTCTCGCCGCCCTGGTTGTGGCCGAAGGAGGCGTAGAGCCTCCCCTTGTGAAAGCAAAGCGCCACGCCGTGCAGGAAGCGGTAGCCATCCTTCCCGAACTCGTAGCGTTTGATGACGGAGAAGCGCACGTCCTTGAGCACCGGAAGACCGGTCGAGTTGAGCAAAGGCGCGTGTTCATCCCAGAGTGGCGCGGGCTCGTCGGCGTGGAGCGCGGTCAACCTGGCGAGGAGCAGGACGGTGAAGGTAAGCAGGTGTTTCATGAAGATCAGTCGCCGGTGTTGGCGGTCAGCGTTTGCAGGTAGCTCTTGCGGAGGATGGCGAGGTCGGAATCCACGGCGATGTGAGTGAATCCGAGGTTGCGGTGCTTCGGCAGGTCGGCCGGATCGCGGACGAGAATGCCGACGGGTTTGCCCGCGTTCCTGGCGGCTTCAAGAACCAGGGACAGGCATTGATCATAGTCTCCCGGTGCGGTGTCGCCGCGGTGCTGGAGATCGTGCCGCAAGTCGGCCGGACCGATGAAGAGGACATCCACACCGTCCACCAGGGCGATCCCGGTGGCGTTTTTTACTCCTTCGACGGTTTCGATCTGGGCCATGACCAGGGGAGGGCGGACGGCCTCGACGGGGCGCAAGCCATAGTCGTTGGCCCGGACTGTGCGGGAGAAGCCACGGGAACCATGCGGGGCGTAGCGGGTCGCCCGCACGATGCCCTCCGCTTCGGCGGCGGAGTTGACATGCGGCACCATGATGCCGTGAGCGCCCCAGTCGAGCACGCGGGCGATGAGCTCGGGATGCGGGGCGCCGACGCGGACAATGGCGGAGGTGGCCGTGCCCCGGATCGCCTGAATCTGGGGCAGGATGGTGGCCTCGGTGCCGCAACCGTGTTCAAGGTCGAGCAGCACCCAGTCAAAGCCGCATTGGGCAGCGAGTTCCGCGATGACGGGTGAACCGATGGAGAGCCAGGTGCCGAGGGCGAGTTTCATAATCCTTGTTCGATGTCGAGGTCTTCGCGCAGTCCCCTCAGGGCCGCATTGAGTCTTTGGTGGGTGAAGGCTTTCAGTTCGGCGCCGGTGCTTCCCGTCCCAATGAGAAAAAACCGGGCATCGCGGTCGAAATATCCCGCGCCGACGCGGATCACCGCTTTCACAATCATGTTGCGCAGCAGATGCAGCCAGAATCGGCGACGATGCTCGGGAGGGAGGGGGCTCACGCTTTGATACCCCGCGCAGGCGTGTCCGAGAAAGGCGGCATCATGAAAGCAGCCGAGCAGCGAGAGGTCGTCCATGGGGTCACCACTGATGGTGTCATCGAAGTCGATGAACGCGGTGATCCGTTCTGGCGTGCCGAGGATGTTCCACAACGCGAGGTCCTTGTGCACGAGGCAGCCGCGTCCGAGATGCAGCAACGACTCGTGTGCGACGATCGCGGCCAGGATCGCCTCGGACTCTCCCGCTGTGAGAAAGCCTCCTTCGGTGAGAAAGGCGAGATGCCGCTCGAGTTGGAGATGAAAGTAGGCGGGATACGTCTGGTGGTAGCCTCGCAGGTCCTCGTCGGGCACCCCGAATCCCGGGAGCCCGATCGTCTGCCACTGCGCCACCGCCGCGCCGATTTCAATAGCGACGCGAGGGACGTCAAGGCCGCCCTGCTTGTGCCAGTGATTGAGGTCCGGCGCGTCGATCCTTTCCAGAGCCTGCCAGGCAAACGGCACGCGGGTGCGCGTGGCATCGCAGCCATGCACAAGCGGGGTCGGCACGCCGCAGGCGCGGACGCGATCGAGCAGCAAAGATTCCACGGCGAGGTGGTCGTCGTTTTCCGGGCCGTTCTCCACGCGGATGAACATCGGTGTCCCGTCGACCTCCGCCTTCCAGGTGAGGTGATTGCCCTGTCCTGCCCCCGGGCTCAAAACGAGGCGCGAGACCGAGAAGTGATCCGCCAATTCCTCGCGGAGCAGTGGTTCGAGATCCTTGTCCGTTGCACCACGCTCCTGGGTGCCGTGAAACGCGGCCGGACGATCGCATTTCCAATAGTGAATGCCGGCCCGGCTCATGACGCGGGCGGCCTCCTTTTCCACCAGGAGGCGACGATGGCCCCGACGATGTTTTGCATGACTCCGCTGAAGACGGACGCGGCGGCGGCCAGTGGCAGGGTGGGGAAATGCTGTTTGGCGAGGGCCGCGGCCATGCCGCCGTTTTGCATGCCGACTTCAATGCTCACGGTGCGGGCGACCGACTCGGGATAACGCAACGCCTTCGTGATCGTGTAGCCGACCCCAAAGCCGATGAGGTGCAGTAGAAAGGCCGAGAGCGCCAGCTTGCCAAAATTTGACGCGATGGCCTCCGCGCTGGCCGCGACGATGCCGCCGGTGACGAGGGTGAAAGCCAGCACGGCCACTGTGGGCCCGCACGCGCCAATTTTGTCCGCCGTGCGCGGTAATCTCCACCGGATGAGCACTCCAAGCACCACGGGAGCCACCGTGAGCTTCAGCGCGGAGAGGCACATCTCCCACTTGTCCACTGGCACATACTTGCCCGCCAGCGCCGCGGTCCACATCGGCGTGAAGAAAAAGGCCAGTATCGTGGAGCAGAGCGTGAGGACCACGGACAGTGCCACATTGGCGCGGGCGAGGTAGCTGATCATGTTGGACGCCATGCCTCCGGGACAACTCGCCACCAGGATGATGCCAACGGCCAAGCCGGGCTCGACCCGCAGCAATCTGGCCACCAACCAGCCGCACAACGGCATCAGGGTGTATTGGGCGCCAAACCCCAGGGCCACACAACCAGGCATGCGCCCGATGGCCTTGAAGTCATCCGGGCTCAGCGTGAGTCCCATGCCGAGCATCGAGGCCGCGAGCGACCAGAAGATCCACGGCTTGTCGAACCACAGCATGGTCTGCGGCCACAAGAAGGCGATCACGGCCAGACTGACCAGCCAGATCGGATAGAGGTTGTTGAACCAGTTGAGGAAGCGGGTCATGAAAGTCTAGTGGGTGGTGTCACGCACGCCGTTGAATGCCGGACCGCCAGCTCCGACATAGCCGTTGCTGGCACCTGCTTCATCAGGCGCAACCCAGAAGGAATACAAGGATCCACTCCCCAACGAGAAGCTAAATCTGATCGGCTTTCCGGTGAACGCGGACAAATCCGCGATTCCAACCCACTCAATGCGGTGCTTGGTGGCGTCGCCAGCATGTGGCCTGGAAGTGGCGAGCACGGTGCCGGATTCATCCCGCACGACAACGCTCATCTCACCGACCGAGTTCACGAAGAGATGCTTCCCGCTGAATTTCACCGGGCGGGTCGTCAGTTCGCCCGG
>JADZAX010000122.1 GCA_020852405.1 Verrucomicrobiales bacterium | reverse complement strand
GCCAGTTTCGCGGACGGGCACCCCGATTTCGAGACCCTTCGGTATCCTTATGCCAGGAGGCCCCGGATTTTCTTCGACCATTTCTCGCATTTTGAGACCCACTTCCCCGACACGGCCGACGATGATCCCGCCAAACTCCCTGCCGGTTACCAAACGGGCGAAGCGCATGGCAAACGCAAAACCTGCCTCGCCTGCCATGTGCCGGATGATGAAACCGGTCTCATGACCGTCCTCTCCTACGAGGTGGCCTGCGGGAAATGTCACGACCCGGACACCCGTGGCGGGCGTCGTCTTCCTTTTTTGGCTCTGCCGACGCTTGATGCCGGCTCGCTTGACCGTTGGCTTGCGACGGATGCCCCAGGCGGAGCCCGGTCCAGCGGGACCTGGGTGAATCCCGCGACCACCACCGACCTGCCCGGTCCCATGCTCCATCTCCTCAGCACCGTCGAACGCCAGGCCTGGCTTTCCCTCCGGCAGGAGGGACTGACCCTCGCCGATCTCACCAAGGCCAAACCGGCCCGTCTGGCGAATGCGGAAACGCTGGTCAATGGCGTGAAGTTCCTGCTTCATGACCTCTCCCGCAGCGGGGTGACCGGGAAAACCGGTCATCTGGAAATGGAGCGGCGTTTAGTGGAGGCCGGACTGCCGGGAGGAGCATCGCTGGTCGGGGGACTGCCTCCGGACCTCTTCGACCGCTTCCGCAAGCGGGGGGAAGAAGCGCCTTGGCCCGCGCTCCGGGCCATGCTCGATGAGGCGGCCGCTGCCCGGGACGGCCGATTTCCACCGGCTCGCCCCGGTGCGGCGGCCACTCCGGCGCCTCCGGCGGTGGAGCCGGATCCTGACGATCTCGCGCTCAAGGACGAAGTCTGGGCTCGCAGCGGTGGCTGGCAGGAAGAGGGGGGCACGCTCTATTACCGGTCCACTGGTCACGCCGATCCGTTGCTCCGCGCCTGGCTCGATGCCACGGCTGCGAATGCCTCCGAACCGGTGGCGCTGCTTACGCTGACCGATTCCCTCGGGTTTGCTTCCGGCGTCAACACCAGCGCCTCCGGAAAATGTCTGATGTGTCACAGCATTGACGAAGAACTGGACGTTGCCGGGGATCCGGTATCGCTGGTGGTCAATTGGAAAGCCTATGGCGCCCGTTCCGTTCCGGGGTTGCCCGACCGGCGGCTGACCGCTTTCCGGCACGCGCCTCACGTGGTCTTCATGGATTGCCGGGCCTGTCACAGCATCGATCCCGCTTCGGAAGACACCTTCGCGGCGTCTTATCCCGGGAAGAAGGACAAGGTCTATGAGGAAGGCTGGGTGAAAAAGGCCGATCCGTCCCGCTTCACCGCCAATTTTTCCCCTCTGCGCAAGCGCGACTGCGCGGTGTGCCACACTCCGCAGGGGGCCGGGGACCGCTGTCTGGAATGCCACCGCTATCAACCTGCGGCCCGTGACAATGCCTCCTTGGAGACGCGCCACGCCATCCCCAGCCGATGAATCGGGACGTCGGCATCAGCGCAAGGCCAGCGCCTGGGCGGCGGCATACGCGTCCGCATGGGTCAGGCTGATCAGCACGGTGCGGATCCCCTGGTGAGCGGCATAGGCGGCGGCGGCCCCATGCAGGTGGACTTCGGGTTCACCGTTGGGTCGGCGCAGGATTTCGATGTCGGTCCAGTCGGCGTCCGCCCCGATGCCGGTCCCGAAGGCTTTGGCGACCGCCTCTTTCGCGGCGAAACGGGCCGCATAATGGCGGTTGGCGTGCTTGTTGGGACGGCAGTAGGCCTGCTCGCGTTCGGTGAAGACCCGGTTCAGGAAGCGTTCTCCGAAGCGCGCGATGGAGTCCGCGATGCGTTCTGTCTCAATCAGATCGATGCCGATGCCGTGAAGTTCCATGAATGAAAAAGGGGGGGGAATTACTGGCGCAGCGCTCTCGCCATGAGCAGGGTGAAGACAACCAGGAGGGCGCCCCAGACCAGCACCCAGAAGACCGCCAGTGCCAGGGCAGTCCACCAGCGCAGGCTGCCACGAGGGACCAGGCCCCGGTCATCCTTGCGGTGACGCAGGAGGAAATACAAGGCGAGAGGGGCCGTGAAAAAGCCCATCGGGGCGAGCCACGTCACCAAGGAGAGGGAGAGGTTGTCGTAGAGGAGGCGCTTGGCCTGCCAACCGGGAAGTCCACGGCCTTCCCGGGCCTGGTGGAGGCAGGGCAGGCAGAGGGTTGTCACGTCCCGACTCACCGCGGCCCGATGGGAAAGCAGGCAGCCACATTCATCACAGACCGTTTCGGCTTTCAGGGTGGGAAAAAACGCGCAGACCGCATCGCCTTCCTCCGCCGTCTCTCCGGCAAGGACGGCGGGAGGCGATGGGTTGAGTAGTTTCGGGAAGACCCGGGCTTCCCAGCGGGTGCCGCAGACCGCGCAGGACATCTCCGCGGCACCAGCCTGGGCGGGTGCGGGAGCTTCGCTCTGGCATTTGGGACAAGAAATTCCGGGCATGGCTCAGCGGTTTTTTTTGACCACTCGGGTGGAGGAAACACGGTCGTGCAGGGCGCGCTTCTGCGGGTCCCAGCCGGCCATGGCGAAGGGGAAAGATCCCAGCAACGTGCCGATGGCCACCCCGATGAAGACGGCGGCGACCAGAACTGTCGGATTTCCCCCGGAAAAGACCCCGACAATCAGCCCGATGATGCCCGCTACCAACGACATCACCAGAAGGGTGATGATCATGCACAGCAGGTCGCGCGCCAGCCATCGACCGAGCGCGCGCATGAAGGAAAGCCGTCCGCCGTCCGGCGTCACCACGATGGCTCCGATGGCGATCTTTCCCAGGGTGGCCTGGTACGCGAGAACCATCCACACTTCATAAGCCACCGCCACCAGAGTGCCTCCGATGATGCCGCCCGCATAGGCCGTCCAAATGTCCCAGGTCCAACTTTGGGCGGGAGTGAACAGATTCCCGGTGCGGCGGTAGAGCAGGAAATAAAAGGGCAGCTGGAACAGGTAGCTCGGCAGCATCAGGGCAAACGAGTCGATCAGTCGGGCCAGGCCGCGCCACCAGAAGCCCACATAGACCATCGGTCCTTCATCGGGCGAGCGCAGCCCGGTGCGCGCGGTTTCGAGGGCTTCCTGGACGAAAGCGTCCTTGTGGTCGGCGGAAATGCGGACCTCGCCGTAGGGGAGGAGATCGACCGTGGCTGCCGGTTCTCCGCAATGAGCGCATTTGGCGGAGCCAGGATCCGCCGCGTCCACGATGGTGGCACCCAGAATGGTGTCACGGTGGCGGGAAAAGGACTCCCAACGCTCCATCCCGCGTTGCCAGACCAGGGTGTCCGGTCCGACCACACCCTCCCCGACGAGCTTTGCGAAGGCATCGTGATCCAGGAGGTCGGACGGCTTGCCGTCCTTTTCGTAGCGCCAGAGATTCATGAACCTGATCGGTGCCCACTGTGCCACAGGGCAGCCCATTTCTCAACGAAGACTCCCGGTCCCTCCCGGAGGGATCAGTCACCCGTTCCCGCCGTCTGCAGACTGGCCCAGTAATCGCGGATGGCCTGTGGCAGCAGCCGGTGCTCCTGCTCGCGAATCCGGGCATACAGCGCGTCGCCGGTATCCCCCGGCAGTATCGGCACCGTGGCTTGGGCAAGGATCCGGCCGGTGTCGATCCCGGCATCGACCAGATGTACGGTGCATCCGGCTTCGCTTTCACCTGCAGCGAGGGCCTGTTCCCAGGCGTTCCTGCCCCGGTATTTGGGCAGCAGGGAGGGATGCAGGTTTACTATTTTGTTATGCCACGCTTCGAGGAGGGGAGCGGTCAAGATGCGGAGAAATCCCGCCAGGATCACCAGGTCGGTCCGGGCGGCTTTCAGACGGTCGAGAATTTCTTTCTGGGCGGCCGCCGAAAGCCGGGCTTTTTCCTTCCCGGGCTCGATGAAAAAAGCGGGCAAACCCCGTTCCCGGGCCAGGTCCAGGATGCCGGCGTCCGCCACATCGCTGAACACGGCCACGATTTCCGCATCGAGGGATCCGTCGTCGATGGAGCCGAGGAGGGCGGCGAAATTCGTCCCGATGCCGGAGCCGAAGACGGCGAGACGCGGGCCGCGCGGTCCGGTTTCGGGACTGTCCTGGAGCCGAGTCAGGGTGGCGCTGGTGGAGCGTCCCGGCACGAGACTGAGGAGATGGATCACGGTGCCGATCCGCTCCAGAAGCGCCCGTTCTTCAGGGATCAGGGAATCGGCAGTGTAGTCCCCGCCTTTGGCATAGATGTGGGGCCGCAGGGCGGCGATCACCCCGGTGGCCCGCTTGTCGTCGAATTCCACCACCCGGTCGACACTGCGCAATCCGCGCAGGATTTCGGCCCGGTCGGCGGCGGTGTGGACTGGACGGCCGGGGCCCTTGAGTTCGCGGGTCGAGGCGTCGCTGTTGATGGCCACGATCAGCGCATCGCCCAAGGCCCTGGCTTCATTGAGGTAACGGACATGTCCGGCATGGAGGAGATCGAAACAGCCGTTGGTCAGCACGACCCGTTTCCCGGCGGCATCGAGGGTGTCACGCCAAGCCGCGGCGTCGTCGAGGGAGGTCAAAAAAGGTTCGGAGGAATCCATGCGGGGCGCAGGTTAACCCGGAATCGGCGAAGGGAAAACCCGAATGACACCCCCTGGCGCGGCCTTCCCGCCTAGGCAAGGATCTCCCGGACGACATGGCCATGGACGTCGGTGAGGCGGCGCTCGATGCCATTGTTGTAGTAGCTGAGGCGCTCGTGGTCGAGGCCCAACAGATGGAGCATGGTGGCGTGGAGATCATAAATGCTGGTGACATTCTCCACCGCTTCGTAGCCGAACTCATCGGTCGCCCCATGGCTGTATGCGGGCTTCACCCCGGCCCCTGCCAGCCAGACGGTGAACCCTTTGGGATTGTGGTCGCGCCCGTTGGCCCCTTTCTGGAAGGTCGGCATGCGGCCGAATTCGGTGACAAAGACCACCAGGGTGTCGCGAAAAAGTCCGCGGGCTTTCAGGTCTTTGAGCAGGGCCGCGCAGGGTTGATCGAGGATGGGGGCATGGACCGCGTACTGATCATGGATTTTTTTGTGCCCATCCCAGTTGCCGACGCCTTCTCCCATCGCGTAGGAGCCATTGAAGAGTTGAACGAAGCGCACCCCCTGCTCGAGAAGGCGGCGGGCAAGGAGGCAGTTTTTGGCGAACCCGGCTTTGACCGGATTGGAGTCGTTGATTCCGTAAAGCTCGCGGGTGGCGGGAGATTCTCCCTCCAGGTCACTGATTTCCGGTGCCGCCAGTTGCATCCGGGCGGCCAGTTCATAGGAAGAAATCCGCGCGGCGAGATCGCTGTCTCCGGGATTTTGCTCGAGATGCCGCTCGTTGAGGCGTTTCAGGAAATCGCGGGTGCCTTTTTCGTTGGCCGCGCTGATGGAATCAGGCCGCGCGAGATGGGGAATCGGTTTTTGGGCATTGAAGGCCGTGCCCTGGAAGGCGGCCGGGAGAAAGGCGCTGCCCCAGTGCCGGGGCCCGATCTGGGGGGTGCCCCGCGGATCGGGAATGGCCACGAAAGCCGGCAGGTTCTGGTTGTCCGAGCCCAGGGCATAGGTGGCCCAAGCGCCGGCACTGGGGAACCCGTCGAGGATGTAGCCCGTGCTCATCTGGTTTTCCGCAGGACCGTGGGTGTTGGACTTGGCGGTCATGGAATGGATGAAACACATGTCGTCGGCCATTCCGGCGAGGTTGGGCAGGAGATCGCTGATCATCTTGCCGGACTGGCCCCGGGGTTTGAAATCGCGGATCGGCTTGATGAGGTTGCCCTGTTCCCCTTGGAAGGTGATGAGCCCGCCCGCACCCGGCATCGGGGTGTCATGGCGTTTCACCAATTCGGGCTTGTGATCCCAGGTGTCGACATGGCTCAGGGCGCCGGAGCAGAAAATCATCAGGACCTGTCTGGCTTTCGCGTCGAACTGTGGGGTCCGGGGGGCGTAAGGATGCGCGGGATCGATCCGCGGCCGGAGTGGCGTCGCCCCGGCGAGGAGGCGATCCTCCTTGAGCAGCGAGGCCAAGGCGATGCTGCTGAGGCCGCTGACGGTGCGGTTGAGAAAGTGGCGCCGGTTCAGGAGGTGGTTCATGGCAAGCGTGATCAGTTCAGCCGGATGAATTCATTCGAATTGTAGAGCGCCCGGCAGAGAGCCGACAGGCCGTGGTTTTGCACGAGGATCAGGGCATCGGCCTGTTCCTCCGGACTAGCGGCCCGCTGGAAGATCAGTTGGAAAGCGCGTTGGATCCGGTCCGCCGTGGCAGCTCCGGCTTCCTGTTCGACCCGGTCCGCAAAGGCCCGGGATTGTTGCAGGGCAAATCCGCTGTTGAGCAGGTTGAGCGCCTGCAACGGGGTCGTGGAACTGGTCCGGTTCGGCTGCGGTTGCCCGGCATCCGGACAGTCGAACGCTCCGAAGAAATCGTCCAGCATGGTGCGCGGCTTGCTTTGGTAGACCATTCGGCGAAACTCGGCGGGACCATAGTCGGCCTTGGTCACATAGACTTTCACGTAGTTCCCGTTCGGCTCGAAAAGGTCGAAACCGGGACCGCCCATTTTCAGATCCAGCCGGCCGCTCACCGCCAGCATGGCGTCACGGATCGGTTCCGCTTCGAGACGCCGGGGAGGGAAGCGCCACAGCAGCCGTGACGACGAGTCGGCGAGGTGGGCTTCGGGCCGCATCCCGCTGCTTTGCTGGTAGGTTTTGGAAAGCAGAATCAGCCGGTGGATGGGTTTCAGGCGCCACCCGCTCCGGATCAACTCTCCCGCCAGCCAGTCGAGCAGCTCCGGGTGGGTGGGACGGCTCCCGTTGATTCCGAAATCGCTCGGGGTGTCAACCAATCCGGTTCCGAAATGGTAGTGCCAGAGTCGGTTCACGATGACCCGGGCGGTCAGGGGATTCGCCGGGTCGGCAATCCAACCGGCCAGGGCGAGACGGCGTTCCTGCTCGGTGGCTTCGGGTTTCATGGTCAACGGATGCCCGATCAGGGAGAGGGCTCCCGGGGCGACTTCCTCGCGAGGTTGGGTGGGATCTCCCCGGTGGTGGCGGTGGGTCGGCCCCGGGGCTTCGAATCTCCCGGCATAGACCATGGGCGACTGGGTCAGCCCCGAGATCTGCTCCTGCAGCGCGAGGCGTTTCTTGGACAAGGCGGCGACAGTCGCCGCTTCGCTGTCCGGCACCCGCGTCAGGGTGGGCAGGGTAGGGATGCGGCCGCGGTGGACCTCTCCGAGTCTGTCCCGGGAGTCGGCGACCGCTTTCCACTCACGACCGTCCAGAGAGATGTCAATGCGGTAGCCCACTGCCAGGCGGTCCTCAAAAGCACGTCCCGTCTTCCCCTCGCGGCGGTCCCGGCTCCAGACCACCCGGTCAAGGGGTCTGGCGGAGGACAATTCCAGCTGCACCCAGCCCAGTCCGGGGGCTTGTGAGATCCAGCTGAAGTCGTTGCCATACCGGCCGTCGGTGAGGTGCGCGAGCTGGTGCTTGGCGTTGGCCCCGTTTTGGAAAGTCCCGGACGCGGTGAGCCGGGTGCCGCCCGCCGCCAATGCCAGATTGGTCGATGGGGCTTCCGGGCCATAGATCTCCAACTCGTCAAGACAGGGTTCTCCCTTGGACTCCGTGATCGTGAACCGGAGGAATTTGGCCCTGACCGGTTCGAATCGGTCTTCGTTGGCCAGGTGACTGACCGGGGCGCGCAGGGCGGGAGCCTGGCCAGGGTTCTCGTCTGCCCCGGTGGCTTCGAAGGCCATCACGTCGGCGACATGCGGGCCGCCTTTCTGGCCGGTGCGGAGGAACACCGCGCTTCCGGGCTGCAGGTAGTGCTCTCCCGCGGACCGGAAACCGCTCCAGCGCCTTTCCCCGGCCACGGCCGGACTGCCATCGGCAAAGGTGCTCTGGTCGACGACGGCTATCTCGGTCTGATCATCCTGGGTCGCTGCATTCCCGTCCCGGTCCAGCAGGTAGCGGGCATCCTTGGTGTGGCTGGTCCAGGCGCCCCAGGAGATCCAGATCCGGTGTCGTCCCTGGAGGCGGGGTTCCCAGCTGAAGACATCGGCGCTCTGGCCGGGCTTCCCTTCCCAGTAACGGTAACTCATGCCGAGATTGGGGAGCCGGGAGACATCGCCCGGATCTTCCGCCTGCCCACGATCCTGTCCGGGACTGTAGGTGATGGGTTGTCCGTTGGTCGGCTGCTCGATCTGGGTGACCCCGGCCGATGTCTGTCCGGGTGGGTTGGCCCCGTCATCGAGCAGGAGAATCGCTTGCCGTCGGGCCAACGGCTGGAAGGCGGCCAGCGCGGCTTCGACCGGGGCCAGTTGTCCGCGCAGTTGGGCGATTTTCTCCTCCGCTTCGGCGGACGCGGCCGGGCGCAGGGGACGCTCGCCGTGTTTCACCCCCTGGAGGAGGGCCACCATGGCATAGTAGTCACGTGTCGGAATGGGATCGAACTTGTGGTCGTGACAGCGGGCGCAGTTCACCGTCAGTCCCAGAAAGGTCGCGGCGGTCGTGCTCACCATATCGTGCAGTTCATTGGCCCGCTGGTTGGCGGTGAGCACCGGGTCGCGGCTTTTCACCGCATCCATCGGTCCCCCGACCAGGAATCCGGTGGCGGCGTCTTCGCCCAGAGCATCGCCGGCTATCTGCTCGCGGATGAACCGGTCGAACGGTCTGTCTTCATTGAAGGCGCGGATCACATAATCCCGGTAAGGCCACGCATTCTCGCGGGCGTTGTTCTTCTCAAAGCCGTCGCTTTCCGCAAAACGGACCACATCCAACCAATGCCTCGCCCACCGCTCGCCGAAACGGGGAGAAGCCAGCAGATGATCGACGAGTGCCGCGGGATCCGGATGGCCGGTGTAGGCGGCGACTTCCTCGGGAGTCGGAGGGAGCCCCAGCAGGTCGAACGAAATCCGGCGGATGAAAGTGCGCGGATCCGCTGGAGGGGACAGGGTGAGGCCTTTCGCCTCCAGGGCCCGGGCAATGAAATGATCGATGGGATTTTCGGATGGATCAGCGGTCCCGGGACCGGATGATGACAGGGGTTGGAATGACCAGTGCCGGAGTCTCCGGTCCACCGCTTCCGCTTTGTCGGCCGCATTCTCCGGCCAGATGGCGCCCCCATCGATCCAGGATCTGATCAACGCCTGCTCCGCCGGAGTCAGAGGCTGGCCTTTGGGGGGCATTCTCTCATCCTCGTCCGCGGAGGAGACCCGCTGGTAGAGCAGACTCCGGCGGCTGTCATGAGGCACGATGACCGGTCCGCTCTCACTGCCGCGGAAGGCGTGGGATTTCGCATCCAGCCGCAGGTCGGCCTTGTTTTTCGTCGCGCCATGACATTCGACACAGTGCTCCTGCAGCAGGGGACGGATCTCCTTGTCGAAGTCCAGCGCCGGGAGCGGGGCGGGAAACAGACCCAGCAGGATGATGGCTCCGAGGATCCCTGATGGGATGGGTTGGAGGGTTCCGGTCGGACGTTTCATGGGAATCAGGCCAGGATGTCGTGGATCACCTCGCCATGCACATCGGTGAGACGGCGCTGGATCCCGTTGTGGTAGTAGCTGAGTTTCTCGTGGTCGAGCCCGAGCAGGTGCAGCGCGGTGGCGTGGAGTTCGTAACTGTGGGCGGGATTCTCGGCGGCTTTGAAACCGAGTTCGTCGGTGCTGCCATAAGCGGTCCCGCCTTTGCTGCCGCCGCCGGCCATCCAGGCGGTGAAGGCGCCGGGATTGTGGTCCCGCCCTTTGCCGCTGCCCTGCGCGGCGGGTTGGCGGCCGAACTCGCTGGTGCAGAGGACGAGGGTGCTGTCGAGCATGCCGCGTGATTTCAGATCAGTGAGGAGCGCGGCCGCGCCACTGTCGAGGACGGGACCCCAGTAGCCGTGGTCGCGCACCAGATCCTCGTGGCTGTCCCAGTTCGGTCGGATTTTCTTCGCGGTGGTGTTTTCCGCGCCGCAGTAGATCTGCACGAACCGCACCCCGCGCTCGACGAGACGGCGCGCGAGCAGGCACTGCCGTCCGAAAGGACCGAGGTCTTCGTGATCGAGATGGTAGAGCTGCTTCGTCACCGCCGTCTCGCCGCGCAGGTCGGTTGCTTCCGGGGCGCTGAGCTGCAGCCGCGCCGCGAGTTCATAGGCCGCGATGCGGGCTTCAAGTTCACTGTTGCCCTCGCGACGGGCGGCATGCTCGCGATTGAGCAGTTGCAGGAAGTCGCGGCTTTTTTGCTCCGAGGGGCCGCTCAGGTTCGCGAAGCTTTTTGGAGGGAACAGATCCGCGATGGGCGGCTTCCCGGCATCGGTTTCGAGCACGGTGCCCTGGTGAATCGCGGGCAGGAAACCGGCGCCCCAGTTGATGACCCCTCCGGGAGGCAGTCCGCGCGGATCCGGCAGCACGACGAATGCGGGCAGGTCATCGCTGAGGCTGCCGAGACCATAGGTCACCCACGCGCCCATGCTTGGGAACCCTGGCAGAATGTAGCCGCTGTTGGCCATGAACATCGCCGGACCATGCAGCGCGGACTTGCTCTGCATCGAGTGGATGAAGGCCATGTCATCGACGCGCTGCGCCAGTTTCGGGAACAGATCGCTGATCCAACGCCCGCATTCGCCATTCTGGCGGAATGGCCACCAACTGCCCTGACAGTTGCCCGGCTTCGACGCGAAGAACTGCAGCTTGCCATCGGGATCGAAAGGCTTGCCCTGGCGCTTCGCCAGCTCCGGCTTGTAGTCCCAGGTGTCGACATGCGACAACCCGCCCGGGCAGAAGATCTGGATCACCGCCTTCGCTTTGGCCGCGTGGTGGGGCTGACGGGGGGACAGCGGGTTCGTGGCGGCCTGCGCCTCCGCATGCAGCAGGGAAGCGAGCGCGACACTGCCAAAGCCGCCGCCCAGATGGTGGAGGAAGTCGCGCCGGGAGACGAACGACTTGTGACGGGGGCGGGGGAACGCGGAAGCCATGGGTAACAATAGGTGAGGGCTGTATTGTATACAATTACGCAATGCCGCTATTTCAGGGAACCTTCGGAGTCATTTCTGTACTTTCTGACGTGAATTTTCCAAGAGGGATGGTCTCACTGGTTACTTCCACTGTCAGGAGAAACTTTGCGTTACGCCTCGACCGGGTTACCACATTGTTGCAATGCGCTTTGTCGTAAATGCCCATCGCAGTCCACGACCTAAGCCGCGGTTTTAATCTCAGGATGCAGGATTGGCCGTTTCAACGCGACCAGATCATTCACCCGCGCAGGAGCCAGACATCAGCCACCGCCCAGTGGCGAAGGCGCGGTTCCGATGGATGAAGTCCCTCAGACCCAACTGGTGTGGCGCACGCATGGGGAAATCTCCCATCTCGCTTTGGCCCAACGGAGTTCACGAATCAGTGAAGCTAACGGTCCAACGGCCCCGGAGGCCTAACGGAATGCCAATCCAACCACACATCCCGCGGAACCAACCGGCAGTCCTTGCAGTGATCGAGCCCCGCTCTGGGGGGCGGAGAAAATCGCATCTCACCCCAAGGTGTTTGGGTCCACCTAAAAATAGTCACCGACACAAAAAAATGTTGCCACATCATGGCGCATTGGTCATGCTCGGCTTCCAGACCAGAAATCCCTGAAACGCGGGGCCCCCCCCCCCCCCATCGAATTTCCATAATCTTTCACTGAACCGCTGGCGAACCCGGCTGGGCCGGGCGCTTCTTTTCTGTGCCCTCCTCAGTTCGATCATGCCGCCTCTACCCACGGCGGTGCAGGCCGGTTATTACTACGACTCCGACGGCGACGGCTTCGACGACACCTACGTGCCGGATCCCTGGGAGGACCCCGCCTACTACGGGTATTCCACCCCGCCCTCG